>NZ_JANRHB010000021.1:0-79913 GCF_024733855.1 Gordonia sp. GONU | reverse complement strand
CCCCGGGCTGTTCGGGGCCCGGGGCGTGGCAATTCCGTGCCGCTGACGTGCGGAAGCCCTGCTCGGGCAGGGCTTCCGCACGTACGATTCACCGATGACGTCGACGACGCCCGAGGTCGAAACAGGCACGGCGCCGGCACGCGCGCGTGCGATTCTCATCGCGCTGATCCTCGTCGCGGGCGTGGCCAACATCAATCTCGCGGTCGCCAACGTCGCTCTGCCCGACATCGGCAAGGATCTCGACGCCAGTTCGACGCAACTGAACCTGATAGCCGTCGGATACTCGCTGGGCCTCGCCGCCTCGGTGTTGTACTTCGGTGCGCTGGGAGATCGTCACGGCCGCAAACGAATGCTCGTCTTCGGCATGGCACTGTCGATCCCGGCGTCGCTCGTCGCAGGGCTCGCGCCCACCATCGAGGTTCTCTTCGGTGCCCGCCTGGTCGGCGGTATCGCTG
Organism: Gordonia sp. GONU; assembly: GCF_024733855.1. NCBI lineage: Bacteria > Bacillati > Actinomycetota > Actinomycetes > Mycobacteriales > Gordoniaceae > Gordonia > Gordonia sp. GONU. The sequence continues at coordinate 79,458 of NZ_JANRHB010000021.1, read as the reverse complement.
CGGGCCTGGCCTTCCCGACGACCCTCGCGGTGATCACCGCGCTGTGGTCGGGACCCAGGCGCACCAGGGCGATCGCCGCCTGGTCGGCGTTCGGCGGGGCGATCTCGGCGCTCGGCCCGTTGATGTCGGGTGCGCTGCTCGAGGTGTTCAGCTGGCACGCGGTGTTCCTGGTGACCCTGCCGCTGGCCGTTCTCGCGTTGGCGGCGGCGTGGCGGCTGGTGCCCACCGACACCGGTGACGAGGCGGCGGTCGTCGACAACCTCGGCGGTGTCGTCTCGATCGTGATGGTCGGCGCGCTGGTCCTCGCGATCAACTTCGCGCCCAACGGAGATCAGCGGCTCCAGGTCTACATCCTCGCCGTGATCGCGATCGTCGCCGGTGTCGGATTCGTCTGGCGGCAACTGCGCGTGCGTGTTCCGCTCTTCGACCTCCGGATCGCGGCCCGACGCACCTTCTGGGTCGCCGCGGTCGGCGGGCTCATCGTCTTCGGCACGCTGATGGGCGCGATGTTCATCGGCCAGCAGTACATGCAGAACGTGCTCGACTACTCGACCCTCGCCGCCGGCGCGACGATCCTGCCCGCCGCCGGTGCGATGGTCATCGTCGCGCCGCAGTCGGCCAAGCTCGTGCAGAGCATGGGATCGCGGTTCACCCTGCTGTCCGGTTACGCCTTCATCGTGGCCGGACTCGTGTTCGCGATGCTGACCTGGGACTCCCACGCCCACTTCTGGCACGTCGGCCTCGTCTACGTCCTCGTGGGTGTCGGTGTGGGACTGGCCGGGACCCCGGCCTCGCAATCGCTCACCGGATCGGTACCCGTCCAGCGGGCGGGCATGGCGTCGAGCATGTCGGATCTGCAGCGCGACCTCGGCGGGGCCATCCTGCAGTCGACACTCGGTGCCATCCTGACCGCCGGCTACGCGAACCAGCTGCGGGAGACCATCGCCGCGTCGCCGCAGGCCGACCAGATCACCGAGGAGACCGAAACCGCACTCACCAAGTCCTTCTCCAGTGCCGAGGTGCTGGCCGAACGCTATCCGCAGTACGCCGACCAGATCATCGGCGCCGCCCGGGACGCCTTCGTGCACGGGGACAACCGCGCCTACGGCGCCGCCGCGGTCATCGTGCTGGCGGGCGCCGCGATCGTGTTCTTCTTCTACCCGAAGCACGACGGCGAGCGCGCGGCGATGGCGGAGTACGCGAAGCAGCGCAGCCTCTGAGGTCCTCGCGGCGAGACAGGCCCGGTTCCTGCTGATTCTGTGGCAAGAACGCGGAAGGATCTCCATCGGGATGACGCTCGTCACTGTCGACCACGATCCTCTTGACGTTCCGCCGATCCGACCGCTTATCTGTCCTATGTAGGTCTACATAGGATGGGGTTCTCGAGAATGCGGATGACCGCGAAGAAGATGCGGCTCGGGATGAGTCTGTGGCCGCCGTACCTCGGTGCGGGCGTGCGCGTCACTCACATCGCCGACGACTGGTCGTCGGCCACGGTCACGTATCGGATCAGCAAGCTGAACCGGAACTACTTCGGAACCGCGTTCGGCGGGACGTTGTCGTCGATGACCGACCCGTTCTACGCACTTCTCCTGATGCATCAGCTCGGCAAGGGCTACGTCGTGTGGGATGCCGCCGGCGAGATCGACTACGTCAGTCCGGGGCAGGGTCGTCTCACCGCGACCATGATCGTCGATCCCGCGGTCGTGGAACAGATCCGCGTCGAGACCGCCTCCGGCCACAAGAGTCTCACGTGGTTCGAGACCGAGATCGTTGACGAGTCGGGGTCGGTCGTCGCACGCGTCCGTCGCCAGGTGTACGTCCGGAAGACGCTGGTGAAGCCCGGGGTCGCCGCGGCCTAGTTGCCGACGGCTCGCGAATCACTCGTGGTGTCGAAGGCCGCCAGCAACATTCGGGCTGCCATGGCGATCAGTGCCTCACGGTCGGCCTGCTGGGTTCGGCGGAGTGCGATGCGCAGACACAGGCTCGCGGTCGCACCCATGGTGAGGAAGACGAGGTCGTCGATCGCCCGATCGTCGAGGTCGGGACGCAGGCGTGAGGGCAGGATGCGGGCCAGGGGGAGCAGCGGCCCCTCGACCTCGGCCCAGGCGTCGCCGAAACCGTTGTTCTGGAGTTCGAGCGACGCCCGGAGTACCGATGCGTGGGATTCGAACGACGCCACGAGGGTCTCGACGACGATGGTCATCGCGTCGAGTGGCGGCTGGTCCAGGGCTCGTCCGATGCCGCTCGCGAGGGTGGCGGTGATGTCGTGGACCGCGGCGAGGCGTAGTTCCTCGACGATGGCGTCCATGTCGGCGAAGTAGCGGTAGACGGTGCCGATGCTGATGTGGGCTGCAGCGGCGAGTTCGGCGGTCGTCGGCCGCCGGTCCGGATGCCGGTCCAACAACGTGAGGGTAGAGGTGAGGAGAAGCCTCCTCATCTCGCGGCTGCGTTGCTGCCGTGGCGACTTCCGTGCCTGTTGAGTCGCCTTCTTCGATGACGGGGACGGGCTCATAGAAAGTGAATGGTAAGTGAGGATCGCTCGTGTTTTCATGGATTCATGAAGGGGATCCCGTCTGATCTGGTGAATGCCGACCTCGCGGTGCAGCGATACGGAGAGGCCGGGCGGGTCTGGCTCGACCAGATGTGGCTCGCCGATCCCCTCGCCGACGCGGTCGCGGCCGACTCGCACCCGGGCGGGTCGACGACCTCCGTGCTCCGGAACGCACTCGCCCACGGGATCTCCTCGCTCGACGAGTCCACCGATTCCATGCGCGCGCTGTTCACCTTCCTCGACGACGAGCCGGCCTGGGCCGACCACGACCGGATGGCCCGGGCCGCAGATGCGCTCATCGTCAACACCGCACCGCTCGGCATCGTGCTGGGCGCGGCATCACTGGTGCGCGGAGCGGGGAACACCATCGCCGCCAAGCCGCTCGCGACCACCGGGCGCTACGTGTCGCAGCCGGCGATGCGGTCGGTGGAGGTCGGGGAGTGGCTCAGCCAGGTCATCACGCCGGGCGGAATGCGCCGCGACGGCGACGGTTTCGCGTACACCGTGCGGGTCCGGATGATCCACGCGCATGTGCGGCAGATGCTGTGGAAGCGGGGCGACTGGGACGAAAAGGCTTGTGGCGTGCCGATTCCACAGCCGTACATGGCCTTCACGATCGCCGAGTTCGGGCACATCGCGATCGCCGCCATGCACACACTCGGGGTCCGGTTCACCGATCGGGAACTGGAGGACATCTACCATCTCTGGCGTTACGTCGGGCATGTCGTCGGCATGAGTCCAGAACTGAATCCGAGCTGCGAGGCCGATCATGTCCGCATCGAAGAGCTGTATCGCCTGACGTCGCCGGGACCCGGACCCGACGATCACGACTTCGTGGTCGCGCTCACCGAGGACTATCTCGTCCCGGAGCTCGCCAACGTGCTCCCCGGCCCGCGTGTCCTGCGAAACCGGTTGGCCACCAACATCATGTACGGGTTGCAGCGGGTGTTCATCGGCGACCACGACGCGGACGCCCTGGGTATCCCGGACGGGACGATCAAGCACGTTCTCGGTCGGGTCGGTCCGGCCCTCGCGTTGGCCGGCTCGGCACAGCGCCGGGGCGGCGCACGGCGAGCCCGTGCGCGGATCGAGAAGGCCTATCGCGTGCGCGATGCGGAGATGGCCCGGATGCGCGTCGACTACCGGGTCGGTCACGGCCTGGTAGACGCGGCGGCGAACTCCGCATCGTCGGGCCAGCCGCCGGTGGCCGAGCCGGCGACTCAGCCGCCGAATTCGCCTGCGGCGGTGACATCCTCGGTCAGGCAGTAACCGATCGACGCCGGCTGCGTGAAGGTCCACCTGGTCTGATCCCCGGGGCAGGTGATAGATCCGTCGCCACGGCTGACCGTCTTGGCGATGATCGTGTTCTCCACCGGCGAGGTGCTGCATTCGACCTCGCGGTAGTCGGCGAGTTCTCCGCCGTTGAGTGGGATCTGATAGCAGGTGTCGGTCGCGAAATTCGGTGTCATGCAGAGCTTCTGGTCACCTCCGCTGAAGGTGAGGCTCGAGGTGTAGTCGGCGGTGCATTCCGCACCGGAACTCACCTTGTCGGCGGCGTAGAACGTCAGCCCCTCGGTGCCCTCGCAGTCCTCTTTGGTCGCGGCCACCTTGCCCTCGCCGTCCTCCTCACCGATCTGCAGGCACTCGCCGACATCGATGTCGGAGGCCTCCTCGACCGTCTGGGTGCCGACGCTGAAGCTGCACGCCGCAAGGGCACTGAAGCCCAGGCAGGCCACGATGACGGTGGCGCGGCGACCGATCTGCCACAGCGGCCGGCGCGGGCCGGGAAGCGGGCCGATCTCCTCGGTCTCGAGCTGATCGGTGTCGGACTGGATGTTCTGCGGACGCGACATGGTGTTCCTCTCCTGGGCGGCCGTGGTCCGGGGGTACCGGGGGCGGTTCGACCGCGGGGGTTCGTGTGACAGGAGAAAGAATCGCCCGGCCCGCTTGCGGGAAACTTGGGGTCGACTTGTCCGGGTCTTGGATACGGGCCCGGGACCGGCCGCCGATCGTGCGGGCGACGCCGGGTGATTCGGCTGTCAGTGCTGTTCGAGGGAGGCGTCGAGCGCTTGGAGTTGTTCCGGCCGGACGTCCCGGAGTACGGCCATGGTGGCGGTGACCGCGAGGTCACACGCCTCGTCGATGCCGGCGCCGTCGACGATGAGCGCACGGTGCGCGACGTCGAGGCTCATGCCCAGCAGCAGGGACGCGAGCGTGTCCGCGCCGGCCGCGATGTCGGCGCCCTGTTCGGCGTAGTTCTGTCGGAGCCGGGCGGAGATACGCGGTTCGAGCGCCGCGTACAAGCGCCGGTTGCCGCCTCCGCCCTCGCTGTGTCCCATCAGCACGCGGAGGCCCGCGGGGTGGTTGCGGGCGTAATCGAACAGGCACCGCACCGAATGGCGGGCACGCGCCCCGTAGGGCATGTCCTCGCTCTCGTCGTAGACGCGGAACATGAACGAGGTGAAGATCTCGAGTTCGCGGGCGATGACGCGTGAGACGAGCTCGTCGCGGGACCCGAAATGGGCGTAGAGGGTCACCCGCGTGGTGCTGCCGCGTTCGGCGATCGAGGTCATGGTCGCGCGGTCGGCGCCCACCTCGGCGATCACCTCGCAGGCGGCGTCCAGCAACTCCTCGTCGGTCGGACGGTTGCGGGTGCTGCGCGCGGGGCGGTCACGCCCGACGCGCCGGCGAGCGGACCCGTCGGTCCCGTTCGCGTTCTGATCGTCGGCGATGACCACGTCGTCCCCGGATTCGTTCGGTGGTGTCGTTCGTCGTGACCGGTCTCAGGAGGCCTGTTCTTCGATGGTGCGGCCGAAGTACGCGGCCTCCACCTTGTCCCGTCGGCTGCGCAGTTCGGCGGCGCTCGCCGACAGGGCCACCCGGCCGTGGTGCAGGACGATCGCCGAGTCGGCGATCCCGAGCGCGAGGTCGATGTGCTGTTCGACGAGGACCACCGCCATCTGGTGTTCGTCGGCGAACGAGCGGAGCCGCGGAAGCAGATCCTGCACGGCCACCGGCGACAGGCCGAGACTCATCTCGTCGATGAGCAGAACCCGCGGACGCGCGAGCAGGGCCTTGGCGAGGGCGAGCATCTGCTGCTCACCGCCGGAGAGGTTGCCGCAGTGCCGCGAACGCATGGTCTTCAGTTTCGGGAAGTACTCGAAGACGGTGTCGAGGTCGGTGCCGTTCTTGCGTTTGGCGAGCCGCAGGTTGTCCGAGACCGACAGCTTGTGGAAGAGACCGCGGGTGTCGGGGACCAGGGTCACTCCACGGCGCGCGTTGCGTTCGATGTGGTGGTCGATCGGCTCGCCCAGCGCGGTGACGGAGCCCGACATCAGCGGCAGTGCGCCGACGGCGGCGAGCAGGGTCGTCGTCTTGCCGGCACCGTTGGGCCCGAGCAGGGCGAGGATCTCCCCTGGGCGGACCGAGGCACTCAAGCCGCGTACCGCCGGCACACCGCCGTAACCGACGGTGATGTCGTCGAGTTCGAGGACGGGCTTCGCGGCGGAGGTGTCGGTGCTCATCGGTTCTCCTCGGGCGCGTCGGTGGGGGAGGGTTGGGTGCCGGTGGCGGGATCGGATGGGGCACCGGACGAATCCGCCGCGTCGAGTTCGGCGACGACATCCGGGTCGACCTCCGGGCTTCCCAGGTAGGCGGAGATCACCGCCGGGTCGTCCTGGATGGCGGCGGGTGTGCCGCTGGCGATGACCTTTCCGAAGTCGAGCACGTAGAGGCGGTCGCAGACGTCCAGGACCAGCGACATGTCGTGGTCGATGAGCAGGATGCCGATGCCGGTGGCGGCGATGCGCCGCAGTTCGGCGCCGAAGTCACGGCTCTCGTGGGTGTCGAGGCCCGCGGCGGGCTCGTCGAGCAGGACGAGCCGTGTCCCACCGACCAGCGCCCGGGCGACGCCCACCAACTTCTGTTGTCCCAGAGTGAGTTCGCCGGGCAGCTGATCGGCGGCGTCGCGCAGGCCGACCAGGTCGAGTGCCCGATCGATGGTCTCGGCGGGCGGCCGCGAACCGTTGACGACGTCGGACAGCATCGCGCGCAGACCGACGGGCTGGACGGCGACGGCCAGGTTCTGGGAGACGGTGAGGTCGGTGAACAGCTCACCGGCCTGCCACGTGCGTGCCATACCCGCTCGGCGCCGACGGTGCGGCGACGCCTTCTCCAGGCGTTCACCGGCGAGTGAGACCGTGCCGGTCGCCTTGGTGAACCCGGTGACGGCGTCGACGAAGGTGGTCTTGCCCGCGCCGTTGGGGCCGATCAGTCCGACGATCTCGCCGGCGCCGACGGTGATGTCGACATCGGAATTGGCGCTGACTCCGCCATATCGGACGGAGAGCCCGCCGGTTCGGAGCAGCGCGGTCCCGTCCAGGACGGCGGTATCGGATGCGGTCGACTCAGACATGGACACCTGCCTGTGTGCTCTGCGCCGCGCCGGGCGCCTCGGTTTTGGGGTCTGGTTTCCGGTGCCGCAGGGCCCGGATCTTGTCACCGAGTTCCGACGCCGCCCCGGCCACGCCGACGGGGTTGAGCACAGCCATCAGCAGGAGGCTGCCGGCGGCGATGAGTTCGTAGTACTCACCGAGACTGAGGGTCTGGGTGAGGAACACATAGCCGACGCCGAGCGGACCGATGATGCCGGCGATGACGGCGCCGGCGAACGAGGTGATGCCGCCGACGTAGGTCATCGCGAGCAGGGTCAGGCCGATCATGACGGTGAACGAACCGGCCGAGAGCTGCCCGCGGCTGTAACCGATCAGACAGCCGCCGATGCCGGCGAGGAAGGCCGACAGGGCGAAGCCGAGGAGTTTCGTTGCGGCGACGTTGATCCCGACCGACGCCGCGGCGCGCTCGTTGGAACGGACCGCGAGGAACGCGCGGCCGGTCGAGCCGCCCATGAACCGAAGGACGACGAGGGTGGCGATCGCGACGACGACGAGGACCATCAGCGCGAACCGAAGGGTGACGAGATTGGTGCCGTCGCGTACCCCGAGGTCGATGCCGAAGATCGTCGGGTCGGCGATCATGTTGCCCTCGAATGCCGTGATGGCGGGGTTGTTGAACACGAAACTCTGGATCGCCAGTGCCGCTGCCAGGGTCACCACCGCGAGCTGCGCGCCGCGGATGCGGAGGGCCGGGACGCCGACCAACACGCCTAGACCGGTCGCGATGAGTGCCGCGAACAGCATGCTGAACGGGAACGGCACGTTCCAGTTGGTGGTCAGCTTCGACAGGGCGAATCCGGCGGCACCGGCAAAGGCCATGGACGCCAACGAGATCTGGCCGAGGTAACCGGTCAGCAGAACCAGCGACAGGGCGATGAGGGAGAGGATCACCGAGGTGACCACGCCGAACCGCCAGGTGCCGGAGGTGAGCAGGATCGCGATGACGACGGCTGCGATGATCGCGACGGTCGGGATGATCCGGATGCGCGGGATGCGCACCGCGGGCATGCGCACCTCGCCGAGCGATCCGCGCGACGGGATACGGCCGCCGAGGAGGAACAGTGCGACGACCACGATGACGAAGGGCACGGCGTCGCCGAGTCCGGCCTGCGCCCATTCCGGCCACCAGCTCTTGGTGGCGAGCCAGGAGATGACCGACTGGAAGGCTCCGAGCACAAGGCCTGCGGCGCACGCGATCCCGAAGGAGGTCAGCCGCCCGACCAGGGCGACGGCGAGTGCGGGGATGACGAAGAACGTGTAGCTCGTGACGGTCAGTCCGATGGTGAACGAGGCGAGCACGACGATCAGACCCGTTGCCGCGCCGGTGATCGCCCACACGATGGCGGCGAGACGGTCGGGGGAGTAGCCGGACAGGCGGGCGGCGAGTTCGTCCTCGGACCCGGCGCGCGTCGCGACACCGAGGGTGGTGAGCCGGAAGTAGGCCCACAGCAGCAGGGACACCGCGATGGCGACGCCGGCGAGGATCAGATCGGAGACGTTGACGACGGCACCGCCGATCTCGACGGTGGTTTCCGGCAGGATCGACTGGGCGAAGAGGTTTTCCGTGTCGAAGCGCAACTGGACGAGGGCCTGCAGGAACAACATGAGACCGACCGACGCGACCACCTGCGCCAGCACGGGCGCGTGTCGCAGGGGCCGGAAGACGAGGACATGCGCCAGCAGCGCCCAGACCACGGCACTGACCACACCGAGGACCAGTGCCAGTTCCATCGACGTGGGGTTGTCCTCACTGCCGAGACTCACGGTGCCGATGGGCAGGACGAGACTGCCGTCCGTGCGTAACGCCGCGACGAGATAGACCGAGTAGAGGCCGATGGCGCCCTGGGCAAAGTTGATGATGCCGGTGGCGGCATAGATGCCGACCAGGGATGACGCGAGTACCGAATAGATGGCACCGGCGGCTAGCCCGAGGAAGGCGAACTGGAGGAACTGGCCCATGTGGCGTACTCATTCGTTCGGCGCGTGTGCATCTCACGCGGTCGGATGGCGCGGACGGGTGGACGTGCCACCCGGAGATCGGTTCGTGGAGAGCGGGTGCGGTGGGACGCGCCTCGGGTCGAGGCCCGCCCCACCGCGCGGTGTATCGCTCAGTAGGCGCCCGGGATGCGCTGGAGCGCTGCCGGGAGCGGGGTGATGAAACCGCCGGTGGCGGGCTCGGTCTTCTTGTCACCGACGACGTTGAACAGCAGCATCTCGGTGGTGCAGTTCGGGGTCGTCGTCTTGCCGCAGGTCAGCTTCGGGCCGATGAAGGACTGGTAGTCCTTGATCGCCTTGAGGGTGCGCAGGACGCTCGGCCCGGTGTACTCGGTGAGCTTCGCGTTGCCGACCGTGGTCGCGAAGTCCGCGAGGATCGAGAACGTGCCGTAGGCGTAGAAGCCGGCGGTGCCGTTCTGATCGTCGATGAACTTCTGTGCGGTCTCCAGGTTGCCCTTGACCTCCGCTGGGGTGGCGTCGAGGGCGGGCGGCTGCCAGAACGGAGAGTAGGTCTGTGCGCCGACCGCCTGCGCGCCGAGCGTGTCGATGAAGTCGGTGCACGCGGCCATGAACATGGTCCCCTCGTACTTCACCGAGCGCAGCGACTGTGCCAGCTTGGTGCAGACGTTGTCGTTGGGGGAGGTCATGAGTCCGGCGGCGGCCGGATTGCCCTCGGCGAGCTGGCTGGCCAGCTGCGTGAAGTTGGGGCCGGTCGGCGGGTAGTAGACCGACTTCACGTCGATGCCGAGCTGTGCGCCGAGCGGTTTCATGAGCCCGTCGAAGACCTGGTGGGCCTGGGGAAGATCCGCGTTCGCCAGGGTCAGTGACGTCTTGCCCTCGGCTTTGAGCTGCTGCATGAAGCCGACGAGGAACGCGGCCGGCGGTGGACCGAAGTACACGCGGTTCGCCGGCGATGCCCCGGTGATGGTGCTGAACGGGATCTGGCCGACCAGCGGGATCTTCGCGGCGGTGAGAATCGGTACGGCGGCGGCGGATTCGGCGTTGAAACCGTCGATCGCGGCGACCACGCCGGCCTCGACGAACTGGTTGGCGCAGGACACCGTCGACTCGGGTGCGGTCTGGTCGATGCCACAGTCGACGATCTCGATGGGACGGCCGTTGATGCCGCCGATCTGGTTGTTGATGTAATCGACGGCCGCCTGCTTGCCGGTCGTGACCCCGGGCTGTGTGGCCGGGCCCTTCGAAGGGTTGAACAACCCGACCTTGATCGCTTCGCCGGAGGCCTTGGCGCCGCTGGAATCCGCGGCGGAGCCATTCGATCCGCCGTCGTCGCTGCTACACGACACGACCGAGAAGACGCACGCCGCGGCGACGGCGACCGCCGCCAACCGACCGGCTCTTCGAGAGTTCGACAAACGCATGTTTCGACTGCCTTTCCCGATGATCTCCGGGCACGACGAAGCAGCCCGAGAACGAGGGCATGACGACATCGCCCCGGCGGGGCTTGAGGGTGATTGAGTTCGTTAACCCAGTCGTCGGACTGGATCCGAGGTTCGGCACCGTCCGCCCTGGTCACGGGCGGTGAGTCCCCGTCGGGTGTGACGTGGACCACCCGAAAATTAGCCGTATCCTTACGGCGGTGTCAAGCTGTTCCGGCAAACTGGACTCACACTGGTCCAATCGGCACGCCGAACTGGCGCGTTCGGCGAGTTCGCAACGCGCAGTGGGGCAAACGATTCAGTAAGAAAAGTGGAGCGGGTCGTCAGTGAACGGTGACGTCGCCGTCGCGGTCGACGGTCACGCGCGCGGTGTAAGCCCGCACGAGGTCGAGTCGCTGCCAGGAGGCGCGTCCCGGCCGCTGGTCGTCGAGTGGGTACCCGGCGGGATGTGCGGTCGCGACGAGGATCTGGCGACGCTGCGCGTCCGACAGCGACGGGAAGGCCGGTGCGATCATGTCGACGGCCTGCTGCGGAACGACCATCCGATGGGTGGGTGAGGCAACGCGACCGAAGCCGTACGTGAGGCGATCGGTGTAGATGCGCCTCGCCTCGGCGTCGGTCAGATACGGGGTGTCCTGCTCGATGCAGATGGGCAGCGGGGCGCCGCAACGCCATTCGAGTTCACGACGGATCTCGGTGGCGGACGCGCGGAGCAGTCGGTTGAAGCCCGGGTCGTTCCACCGGTCGGCGGCCGCCGCCTGCCCGACCATCGCACCCCCGATCACGTCGAGCGGGTAGTGCACACCGAGGACGATGCGGTGATATCCACCCTCGGAAGCGCGCGTGAGGAACTGCGGGGCGAACTCGGGAAGCATCAGCGCGAGAAGGGTTCCGCGCCAGAAGAACATGCCCGCGTGTCCCGACGGGAAGGACGGATTGGTTCCGAGGGCGTCGTACTCGTTCGCGCCGGCGCGTGTGTACTTCCGGATTCGCGTGGGGGCGACGACGAACGGGCGGTCGTTGTCGAACACGTACTTCTCGACGAGTGTCGTGTTGGCGAGGCCGCCACCGCGTGCCAGGTAGTCACTGAAGATCGCCTTGGTCTTGGGCAGCCGGCCGGCGGCCAGTGCGTCCCGGAAGTGGCGTCCGAGCTGCTGCCCGAACGCATCCGACATCGTCACGAGCGGATCGTCGTGGGCGTCGGTGAGGGCGCGTCGCTGCAGGGCGGGATCGTCGGCCGCGGCCTGGTTGATCGCCACGACCTTGTCGAGGTTCTGCGCCATGATCTCGGGATGGTCCCGGCGCAGCGCGCTGAACGTCTCGATCGGTTGTAGGTAGATGCCGCCCGGGAATGAGGAGACGTCCGACGGGTACAGCCGTGCCAGGTCGCCGATCGGGAACGGCGCGGGCGCGGGTTTCGCCGGTGCGGCCTGCGTGGGCGCGACCAGTGCAGCGGTGGCGGCGACGGCGGCCGCGGTCGCGATCAGCGGCGCCAGCAACCGTGAGAGGGTCCGTCGCCGCGGGCGACGTGCGGGAGTCGTGCGGGGACGGGCGGCGCTGTCCGAGATCACTACCCGATCGTAGAGGTTGTTCGCCGGTCGAACGGCCGGGGCGTCGGGGTGCCCCCTGCCGGACTCGTTGAGGCGGCCCCCGGCGGAGGAGGAGGTGTCAGCAGGCCGGGCTACCGGGGAAGGCCGGCACACCGAGACGACAGCCGACCGAGGTGACCGCGCGGAGACGGGCTTCCGGGTTGCGGCGCTCGAGGGCTGGCAGCAGGCCGTTGGTCACGACCGCGGTCTTCACGACCGGCGTGGTCGCCGACGGGTCCAGGGTGCCGCGGAGGCGGGCGAAGTTCACCAGCTCGTCGTAGACCATGGACAGGGTCGCCTCGGTCGTGCGGTCCTGCTGCTCGAGCTTGCCGAAGTCCACTCCGGTTTCGAACTCGTGGCGCACCGCGTGCGGCCCCTGATCGCATCCCGGCACCAACAGGTCGATGTCGAACGCGCGCTGGCGCGGCGTCGGCGGGGTGATGCGTCCTTCGTCGGTGCACACGTGGTGCGAGATGCGGTCGCCGAGCGCGTGGATGTAGATGCCGGTCCGCGCATTGGCCGACTGGTTGCCGATGTAGGAGTCGAACCGGTCCGAGGTCACCCCGTCGGAGATGACCTGGCGGCCGGTCATGTTCTGGAAGGGGATGTCGATCGGATCGACGAGGCTGTACTGACCGTTGATCGGAACAGGCTGCTCACCGCCGTAACAGGTTGCGCCGGTGGCGTAGTCGCCGGTGGCCGTGCGGTTCGTGAAACCGCCGGTGCACAGCGGTGCGGCGCTGCCCGGGCCGTCCATCGCCCACTTGCGGATGTGGGTGAGCATCACCTCGTGCCGCGGGTCGTTCACGTTGGGCCGCAACCCGTTCGGCTGGGGTGTTCGGGGTCCGCGCATCGTCGGCAGGAAGTGGAACAGGAAGCCGCCGGTCGCGAAGTGGGTGCGTACGAGGCCGCCGATGTCCTTCGTGGTGAGTGCTCCAGCGTTCGGGAGAGGATTCCCGCGCATGTCACGGGGAACGAAGGTGCCCAGGTCGGTCGCCTCGCTGTACGCGGCGATCCAGTAGGCGTCGCGCACGGAGAATCCGACCTTGCGCGCGATGATGTAGGTCGAGTCGGTGTGCACCAGACTGCGCCCGCCGAGCGGCTGGCGAAGCGTGTAGGCGTAACGGAGGAATGCGCGTGCCCCGCAGATCGGATCGTTCGGGTTGTCGGGTGGGCAGGCGACCGGCAGCGGTCCGCAGCTGTGCGGTGGAGCCCCCGGCGTGTAGCAGATGTCCTCGGCGAAACCCCGGGCCGTCGGTGGCGAGGCTGCGATGAGCGATGTCGCGGTGAGGGCGAATGTCAGTGCAGAAACCGCGAGAGTGCGTGGCCAGAGCCTGATCTGGAGGCGTCGGGTGAGTCGCATGCTGAGCCCTCCTGCGCGGATCAGCTCATCGTAGGTCGGGTCGCACCGGCGCACTGCGACATTCGGAAACGCTCGAGAAAGCCGTTCCGGAAATGTGCCCCTGAAATCGACCCTCCTCAGGCCGGCCGTCGACAATATATGTCGCCGGGTCGGCTGTGGTGGGTGCTCTTCAGGGGCTGTTTTCAGAGGGATCAGTCGAGCGGAAGCCCCTGCTCGAGAAGGTCGATGGCCCGCAGGGTCGTTTCGATCTGCGGCTGCGTGGAACTCTCCTCGGCCTGGGCCGCGAGGCGGAAGGTCACGCCGGCCACCGCGTCGAGGAACACTCCGAGCGCGAAGTCGTCGGCGTCGCGGCCGAGATAGTCGGCGAGGAGCTGTCGCATCCCGGCCATCGTTCGCTCGACCTCGACGTGAAAGGTCTTCTGCAGCAGTGGTTCCGATCGGATCAGTTGCATCCGTAGGGGATTGCCCACCCACGGATCGTCGGCGGTGAGGCGGTCCAGTTCGGTGAACAGCCGGCGGATGAGGTCGAAGTGCCCGAGGCCTCGGGGCATCGACTCGACGATCGCACGAGCCTCGGCCTCGAAATGTTCCCCACCCACGACCACCTGCTCTTTGGTGGGGAAGTAGCGGAAGAACGTCATGTGGGAGACACCGGCGGCCTCGGCGATCTGCTCGACGGTCGTCTTCGCGTAGCCCTGTTCGGAGATCAGGTGCAGGGCGGCCTCACGAATGGCGTTGCGGGTACGCATCTTCTGCTGCTCGCGCAACCCGGGCCGACGCCCCGGGCGGTTGCCCGGGACGTCGGTGTGGGATCGTGCCGTGGACACGGTCAGCCCGCCGGTACCGGCGTCTTCGTGTCGTCGGGATCCTCGAGTCCACGGTGGCGGACCGACTCGCCCTCGATGTCGAAGTTGATGACGAGTTTGTCGAGCCAGCGCGGCAGGGTCCAGGCGCGGTCGCCGAGGAGGGCGATCACGGCCGGGACGACCAGCATGCGGATCACGAAGGCGTCGAACAGGACTGCCGAGGCGAGGGCGAAGCCCATCATCTTGGCGGTCGTCTCCGGGGACAGCATGAACGCGGCGAAGACGCTGATCATGATGATCGCCGCCGACGTCACCACACGGGCGCCGTGCCGGTAGCCCGCGACGATGGCCTCCTTGGCGGTCATGCCGTGGATGTACTCCTCGCGCATTCGGGTCACCAGGAACACTTGGTAGTCCATCGCCAGACCGAAGACCACACCGATCAGGAAGATCGGCAGGAACGAGATGATCGGCTGGGTGTGCGAGATGATGCCGAACCAGCCCTCCTGGAAGATCGCGACCGTGATGCCGAAGGTCGCGAGCACGGAGAAGATGAAGCCGAGCGTGCCGATCAGCGGCACCCACAGGGAGCGGAAGACGCCGATCATGATGAGGAACGCCAGACCGACGACGACGATCAGATAGGGGATCAGCGCGTCGTCGAGTTTCTGCGACAGATCCGACATGATCGCGGTCTGTCCACCGACATGCAGTTCGGCGCCCTGCTCGTCGACAACCGGTGCGTACGCACGGATGTTCTCCATCAGCGTGTGGGTCGCCGGCGAGGACGGTGCGCTCTTCGGCGTGACGGTGATCAGTGCGGTGTTGCCGTTCTGTCCGCCGTCGTTGCCGATCCAGGTGAGCGACTCGGGGTTGACGACGTCCTTCAGGGTGGAGATGTGCTTGACGGCGTCGTCTGCGGCGGGCGCGATCGGGGCGTCGTCGTCGTGCAGGATGACGAGCAGCGGGCCGTTGATGCCCTCACCGAAACCCTTGCTCAGCAATGCCTGCGCGGGAGCCTCGTCCTCGGTCGACAGCGACAGGCCCAGTTCCATCTTCGTGGCCGGGATGGCCGCCGCGGCGAGTGCGAGGAGTCCGATGATGATGAACGGGATCGGCGCCTTGACGACGGTGCGGCCGAGGCGGACGCCCAGGGTGTCGCCGTCCTCGGACTGTTCGGCGTGCTTGATCCACGGGATCTTCGGACGGAAGGCGTGACGACCGAAGGCACCCAGGAGAGCGGGGATGAGGGTGAGTGCGGCAAGCACTGCGATCAGGACGGCAACGGCGGCGCCGGCACCCATCTGGGTGATGATCGGGATGCCGATGACCACGAGGGCGACGACCGCGATGATGACCGTGAGGCCGGCGAACACGACGGCCGATCCGGCCGTTCCGACCGCGCGGCCGGCAGCGTCCGCCGCATCACCGCCCCGGCTCAGTTCGGCTCGGTACCGAGACACGATGAACAGCGCGTAGTCGATGGACACGGCGATGCCGAGCATGGTGACGATCGCGGTCGCCGACTGGTTGATCGAGAGCAACTCGGCCGACAGGGTGAGCAACATGATGGTGATCGCCACGCCGACGATGGCGGTGACCAGCGGGATGAACGCGGCGATCAGGGCGCCGAAGGCGACGATCATGACCACGAACGCGATGGCGAAGCCGATCAGCTCGGCGGCGCCGCCCTGTTCCATCACCTGCATCAGCGCGCCGGTGGCCTCGACCTGCAGACCATTGCCGCGGTTTTCGTCGAGAATCTTGACGAGCTGTTCCTTGTTCTCGGTCGTCAGATCCATGATCGTGATGTTCTGACGGACCTGGATCAAGCCGACGCGACCGTTGTCGCCCAGGACGGATGCGGCGACGGCCGGGTCGACGGCAGCAGCCATCACCGGGTTCACCACGGTCTCCGGGGCGATGACGTCCGGCAGCGTGCGGAGATCCTCGGCCAGCTTGTTGATCTGCTCGGTGTGATTCTGCAGGCCGTCGTTCGCGGCCACGACGATGCTCGTGGACGCGCGTTCCTGCTCCTTCATGACCTGCGGGAAGTACTCCTGCACCTGCTCGGTGGCGGTGCCCGAATCGGTCCCGGGCAGGCTGAAGTCCTGGGCGAACTTCGGCTTCAGCACGCCGACGAGCGAGACGACCGCGATCATCGCGATCAGCCAGACCGCTATGACGGCCCACTTGTGCCGGAAGGAGAACCTCCCGAGCTTGAACAGATACGACGCCATGGCGTGGTGAACCCTTTCGGTTTTCGAGCCCAGAGGCCGGCGTCTGTGCCGACCGATCGAGTGACATGCAGCGTCGCCGCCACATGTGTTAGTGACTAACACTAGTTACTGAGTACCACTTTTGCACAGGCCCCCGAGTCCGGCACGAAGACAAGGGTGACCTGCACGCTCCCGTTAGTCACGCGAACGAGGGTGAATTCTGGGACTAATTGCGCAATTCGGACGCCACGGGGCGGCGCCGGCCACCGCGGCTGGGCGTGTGTGACGTGCGTCGACGGGGGTGGTCGCGAAAGGTCAGTTCAGCTGCTTCGGATGGCGAGAGTCCGGGCGCGATCGGCAGGCGGGGAGACGGCCGGGCGAATCCCCGAGCGGGCCGCCGAGCGGATCATCCGCTCGGTGAGTTCGAGATCGGCCTCGGACCGCGTCGGGTCCGATACGCCGCGTGCCCATACCGACCGGCCACCGACGAAGACCTCACGCAGGTTCCGGAGTCCGCATCCGAGAACGTAGGTGGCGACCGGGTCCCAGATCGGCCCGGTGTGCGGTGAGTACGGATCGACGACGACCAGATCCGCGTACTTCCCGACCTCCAGGGAGCCGACCCGGTCGGCGACCCCGATCGCGGTGGCCGATCCGATGGTGTGCAGGGCGAGTACGTCCGCCGGGGACAGCACCGCGGCGTCGCTGCGCAGACCGCGCTGCAGGAACAGCCCGGTGCGCATGTTCTCGAACGGATCCGACACGTCCGTGCAGGACTGATCGTCGACACCCATGCCGACCGTGACGGCGTCGGAGAGGAGGCGCGGGATGTCGGCGATGCCGGAGCCGAGCCGACCGTTGGACATCGGTTGCCAGACGACGGACGAACCGGTGTCGCGCACACGCGCGACCATCCGGTCCGTCGGATGCACGAAGTGACCGAACGCGAAATCGGCGCCGAGTACACCGGCGGCGTCGTACCAGTCGAATTTGGCCTGCTGGATGTCGATCTGCTCCGCGGTCTCGACGAAGTGGGCCTGGTTGGTGATGCCGTACCGATCCATCAGGGCGCGTTCGCGTTCGGCGGTCACCGGTGCGGAGGACCACTGGACGGAGCCGTACACCGAGCCACCCAGGTTCAGGGCCGGGTCGACGGTGCCGAGATGTCGCATGACCTCGTCGAATCCGTGGAAGGCCTCGTCCTCGGCGAGCTGTTCGTCGTCGAGTCGCACGCTGGTGACGAACCGGATACCCGACGCCGCCAACCCGTCGACCTGGCGGTTGACGAACTCGGCGGGGTGGATCCGTTCGGCGCGGAGCACCGACTTCTCGTAGTCGAACAGTGCGATCACCCGCGACTGGGTGAAGTTGTACACCGAGGTGATACCCGACGACAGGTGGTCCAGGCCGCCGGCCAGGGTCATCCAGTAGAGGTCGTCGGCTTCGGCGCCGAGCAGCATCAGGCTGTTGCGGGACACCCATTCGTAGAGCGGGCTGTCCGCGGCGACACCGCGCATGCCGCCGGTGTAGATGTGGCTATGACCCGACACGAAACCCGGTGCGAGGAAACATCCCTCGAGGTCGTGTCGCACTCCCGGCGCATCCGCCGGTGGGGCGCCCTCGCCGATGCCGGAGATCCGCCCGCCGGCGTCCGCGGTCAGCCATCCCCGGAACCAGGGCTTGTCTCCCGCGATCGGCAGGATCAGCGCATTGTGAAAGGTCGTGGCCGTCATCCGGGAAGAACCTCCGATGTCCAGGAATGGTCGGTGCGGGTGAAGCGGACCCGTTGCGAGGGGCCGTCCGGATCGCCGCGCCAGAAAGCGATCTCGCGGATGTCGATGGCGAAACCCGTCCACGTGTCCGGCGGGCTCAGTGTCGGATGGGTGGCGTCGAACTCCGCCCATCGTCGATGTCGATCGTGGGTGGGCAGTGCCGACATCTCGTGATCGTTGCACCAGGCGAGCAGCTGCAGGTAGCGGGTACGGCGCGAGAAGGTCTCGCGGAGAGAGTCTTCCGTCGGCCTGCGCACGGTGCCGTGCGCGACCACCTGGCGTCCCCGCTGCGGCCATGCCACCGCGATACCGGCCCGTGGCAGTTCGGCCAGCTCGGACACCTTCGACGACCGGCTGTCGGTGTGGAAGTACACCGCGGCGTCGTCGGCGTCACTGAGCAGCACGTGGCGCACGCGCGGATACCCGTCGCGCCCGAGAGTCGAGAGCGCCATGAGTGCGGGTGCGGCGTCGGCGGGCGGTAGCCAGCGTCGGAGCAACACCATGGGATCGATGGTGCGGTATTCCTCGGGGGGACAATCACTTCCGAACTCCACCCCGCTGGTGATCATCGCCGCACCCGTCCGGGGTCGAAGGTCGCGATGTCGGCGAGCGCATCCACGAGGGCGATGACGCGCTCCTCGAAGAGTTCCGCCCCGATGGCGGCGTCTGCCCCGGTGGGGTCGCCGATGACCCCCGACTCGGCGAAATCGGTCGACAGCCAACCGAACTTGACGGCTTTGGTGAAGCCGACGTGGTTCGAATCGGCCACTGCGTCGGCCACCGCGGCGACGGCCTTGTCCATCTGGACGAGATCCGGTCGCAGATGCAGCATCATCGACGTCTCGGCCCACCCGGCATGGATTCCCAGTCCTCGTTCGGTGGGACCGGCCCGACCGGGCCCGGAGGTGAAGAACGTCTGCAGGCCGAAGCGTCGACGCAGTTCACGTGCCGCCACCTCGATCAGTGCCGAATTGCCGCCGTGCGCATTGAGGAACAGCAGCCGTCGTGCGGGGGTCGCGGCAATCGACGACCCGATGTCCACGATCGTCTCGAACAGAGTGGACGGTCGCAGCCACATCGTGCCGGGGAGTGCGGCATGCTCGTCGGACTTGGTGTAACCGAGTGCGGGGAGCAGCCAGACGTCATGTCCGGCTGCGGCTCCGCGTGCGACGACGGCGGCCGACACGGCCTCGGCGACGATGAGGTCGGTCGCCAGCGGCAGATGCGCGCCGTGCGGTTCGATCGCGCCGGTCGGCAGGACGAGGATCGAGTGCCGGGAGAGTGCGGAGTCGATCTCGGCGGTGGTGAGTTCGGCGTAGCGGCGGGACCCGAACGCTGCGGTCACATCCACCTCCCTGGATTCAGAAGGCCTTTCGGGTCGGTCCGGGCCGCGAGCGTCTGCACGCGTTCGGCGTCGAGATCGACGTACCACTGGTGAGGTGAGTGGACGCCGACCCCGAGTTCCTCGAGGGCGGCGACCCCGTCGATGACCTGCTGTGGGTTGCGGTAGATCCCGTTGAGCATCCCGAACATCATCCCGTGACCGACCTCGAGGTGGAGCATCCCACCCTCGTAGACCTTCTCCACCTCCTCGAGGCGGGTGACCAGTGCGTCGCCGCGCACCTCCATGTGAAACCACTTGTCCGGCTGCGCTTTCTGCAGCCACCAGGTCGGATGGTTGTAGGACAGCGTGGACAGCTTGATCGTCTCGGCGATGCCCTCGCGGACCGCTTCGACCCGGCCGCCGGCGCGGGCGATGAGATCGGTGGACTCCTCGAGTGCTCTCGCGTCGATGATTCCGCGTACATTCGCGCGACCCCGCACGAAGGCGGGGTCGGCGGGCAGCGCCTCGACGACGGTGGGACCGTCCGCCGACAGCAGTCGCGGTCTCGGCTCGACCGACGAGAGCCGGTGGGCGGCGTCGAAGGCCTCCCGGGTCGACCCGAAGCTGGCGTACAGACAGCGCCACTCCTGGAGTGGTTCGACGCGCACCGAGGCGTTCACGATGACACCCGCCACCCCGTAGGTGTGGACGAAAGGTTGTGCGTCAGCACCTTCCAGGTGCACCAGTTCGGCGTCCTCGGTGCCGTAGACGACGTCGAGCGCCGTCACGAAACCCTCGTGATTGCGACCGTGCACGATCGTGCCGGTGCCGGCCGACCCGCCGCCGAGGAAGCCGCCGAGCGTGGACTGCACCGTCGACGGGTACATCCACAGCTGACTTCCGGAACCCCAGGCGGTCTGCTCCAGGTTGATCATCCGCGCACCTGCCTGGGCCGTGATCGTCTGATCGGTGATCTCGTGAATCCCGTTGAGCGAGGTCATGTCCAGGACGAGACCGCCGAACCGGGGGATCACCTGCCCGTAGTTGCCGGTGCCCTTCCCGCGGGTGGTGATCGGAACGCCCCGGGCGACCGCCGCGCGGACGATCGCGGGCACCACCTCCGCCGTGCGCGGGTAGCACACGAGGTCGGGGGTCCCGAGATCCTGCGCGGACAGGATCGGGCTCATCCCCGATCCGTCCCGGCCTGCGCGTTCCAGCGCGCGGGGTAGCGTGCTGATCCCGCGCGGCCCGAGAAGTGACAGGAGATCGTCGGCCAGCGCGTCGACGTCGCCCGCACCGAAGTCGGGTCGTCCGTCGTCGGTGCCGACCGCGATCACCGGGGAGGTCACGACGGCAACCCCACGGAGGTGTCGATGAACCGGTTGGTCGAGACCGTGTCCGGGGTGATGCCCTCGACGACGGGGGTGCCCTGCTTGTCGAAGATCGGGGTGGTCACGTCGATCACCCGCTGCACGCGTGCGGTGTCGAAGTCGCCGACCGTGCCGTTCGGGCCGTTGCCGATGAGCTTCAGCTGCGCCATGGTCTCCAGTGCGTAGTCGGCGTTGCGCTGGGTGTAGACCCACCCGGTGTCGTACTGCTCGACGGCGTCGAGGATGACCTTGTTGGCGGCCTCGGGCGACGCGAGGTAGTCGACCACGCCGCGCTGGAGGACGGGGACGAGCTGCTCGAGGCAGGCGGTGTTCTCCTCCAGAGCGCCTGCGCGGACGGCCATCGCGGACTTGTACGTGGGGAAGCCCACGTCGTGGACGAGCTGGTAGGAGACCGGCTTCTTCCAGCCCTCCACCTCCTCCTCGTAGAGCTGGGGCTCGGAGCTGGCGTAGCCCTGCTGGGCGGTCTTGCCGCCGGCGGCGACGAAGTTCGCGGGCGTGCCGTCGTAGCTGCCGTCGACCTGATCCGGTGACAGGACGCCGGAACCGGTCAGATAGTCCATGTAGGTGGCGCCCTCGAAGTAGAGCACGCGCGCATCGACCGGCTTGAGGTCGCCGATGCCCTTCACCTGCGGGTAGGTGGCCGGGTCCCACATGATCATCTGCGGGCTGATGTCCAGCGGAGCCATGACGGCCACCGTCGGGTTCGACTCGGAGTTCTGGATCGCCTGGTCGGTGTCGACGTAGCCCAGCAGGATCTCGGGGTCGGAGTACATCTGCGAGGTGACCGACTGGAAGCCGATCGCCGGTCCGCCGGCGCGGATCTCGACGTCGACGCCGGTGTACTGGCCGCGGTCGAACAGTGGTCCCGTCACCCGCTTGTTGCCGGCGTTGATCACCGGGTCCGGTCCGAGCAGCTGATACAGGTGGCCGTGCTCGGCCTCGGGGTTCCAGTCCGTCTGGATGACGACCTTGTCCGGGCAGTTCGCGCTCAGGTCGACCGGACCGATCGGACCGGTGTAGCCGGAGGACTCGGCGGTGTCGTCGGAACCGCAGGCCGCGGTGAAGGCGACGGCCGCGGCGACGGCCACCACCCCGGTGGCCTTGGACAGGCGACGCCAGACGTGTGTGTTCATGAGTTCCTTTTCGGTAGAGCCGATCACGGTCGGGGGACGGACAGGGATGAACGGGACGAGCAGGGTGGGGCGGGGCGTGTCAGCGCTGATACCAGCGGCCGACGATCCGGTTGCCGAGCCGGCCGAAGAGCCAGAAGACGGCGACCCCGAGCAACGACGCGAGCACGATGGAGGCGAACAGTTCCTCGGACTGCAGTCGTGACCGGTAGTTGTCGATGAGGATGCCGATGCCGGGGTTCCCCTGTTTGAAGAAGAAGTCGCCGACGATCGCACCCACCACGGACAGGCCGGCGGAGATGCGGAGTCCGGCGAAGATGGCGGGCATCGCCGCGGGGAACTCGAGTTTGCGCAGCACGGTGAGCCGGCTCGGGTGATGCAGTGCGAACAGGTCGCGCATCTGCCGATCCACCGACCGCAGACCGAAGAGAGTGTTGGACACGATCGGGAACAGTGCGATGAGCACACACACGAAAACCCTTGCGCTGAAACCGAACCCGAACCAGAAGCCGACGAGGGGAACCAGCGCCAGGATCGGTATGCACTGCAACACCACCGCATAGGGGAACAACGCGGTCTCCATCATGCGCGACTGGGACATCACCACCGCCCACACGATGCCGATGACGGCGGCGATGGCCAGACCGGTCAGGGCCACCGTCGTCGTCCGGCCGAGGGCTTCCCACATCGACGGCGCGGCACTGCCGAGCAAGCCGTCGGTGACCACGCGGTGCGGAGCCGGCATGAGGAAACGCCTGCCCTCGTCGAGGATTGCGTAGGTGACGAGGTACCAGAGGCCGATCACGATGCCCAGCACGACGAGTGGCGCCGCGAACGAGACGAACGATCGGGAGCGTCGTCGCCGTTTGCGTGCGGCTGCGACGGCAAGTTCCGTGGTCGAGCCGGTGTCGACGACCGCCGTGGTGTCGGCGGCGGGCGTGGTGCCCGTGGGGACCGTCATGAGTGTGCCTCCCTCAGCGAGCGGGAGATCCGACCGGCGATCGCGGCGAACTCGGGCTCGAAACGCAGGTCCGGAGAGCGTGGGAAGTCGAACGGGATCTCGATCTCGTCGACGATCGTGCCGGGACGCCCGGACATCACGAGCACCCGCGTGGACAGGAATGCTGCCTCGGCCACGGAGTGGGTGATGAACAGGCCCGCAAAGCGTTTGACGGCGAACAGCTCGGTGAGCTCGACCCCGAGCCGCTCGCGGGTCAGCTCGTCGAGCGCGGCGAACGGCTCGTCGAAGAGGAACAGGTCGGGGTCGAGGGTGAGCGACCGGGCGAGCGACACACGCATGCGCATGCCGCCGGAGAGCATATGCGGCAGATGATCCTCGAAACCGTTGAGGCCCACTGTCTCCAGCGCAGCGGCAATCCTCTGACGCCGCTCCGCTTTCGGCACACCGTCGAGTTCGCCGAGCAGGGCGACGTTGTCGGCGACCGACCGCCAGGGGAGGAGCGTGGCGTCCTGGAACACGTAACCGATACGGTCCGCGCCGCACTGCATGTACCCGTCGGTGATCGTCTCCAGACCGGAGGACAGTCGCAGCAGGGTCGACTTACCGCATCCCGAGGGGCCGACGACGCTGACGAACTCGCCTTCCCGGACGGTCAGGTTGACGTCCCGCAGAGCATGGGTTCCGTCTGGATAGGTCAATTCGGCGTGCTCGAAACCGACGAGTGGATGACCGAGTTCGAGTGGTGTGGCCGACGGGGTCGGCGCTGAGGGGATCGACGCTGATGGGGTCATGACGTCTCCAGGACATAGGGAGCCGGTGTGGCGTGATCAGTGGCGCCGGCGCGGGACTCGGCCGGGGTTGCGGTCCAGGTGGTGGTCTCGGTGCGGGCCACGATCGAACCGTTGACGAGGACCACCCGGTCCGCGGGGGCGGTCGCGATGGTGTCGAGTACGTCGGTGCCCCGGACCGCGAGGAAATCTGCACGTGCCCCGACGACGGGTCCGGCGACGGGTAGGCCGAGCGCGGTACGGGCGTTGTCGGTGACCAGTGACATTGCCGCGTAGGGACTCTGGTGACCGGCGGTGACCAGGAGTGACGCGGTCTCCAGCGGGTCCGCGCGTCCCACCGGGTTGAACGGATCGCGGATGTTGTCGGCCCCGGCGGCCACGAGGACACCGCGATCGCGGAGCACGTCGATCGCGGTGATGCCGCGCCGGCCTTTCGACGGTCCTTGCCGTCCTTGGAGATAGAGGTTCGTGATCGGCAATGCGACCACCGACACCGATGCGCGGGCGAGGGCGTCGGCCACCCGTTCCAGTTCGTCGAGAGGCATGGTGTCGAGACGGCAGCAGTGTCCGGCGGTTCGGAGACGATCCGCGGGCCAGTCGGCGACGCGGTCGGCGAAGTGGTCGATGGTGTGGTGGTCGCCGTCGAGGAACTCGTCGGTGTGCAGGTCGATGCCGACTCCGCGGGATTCGGCGAGGCCGACCAGCCGGGCCACCTCGGCGCGCGGGTCGTCGGCGATGTGCGGTGCTCCGCCCACCAGGTCCGCGCCGGCGTCGAGTGCCTCGACGACGACCTCGGTCGGGGTGAGCGGATTCGCCAGCGCGACGATCTGAATCGTGACCAGGTCGCGCATGGCCTCCCGGACGCCGACCAGCGCCCGGGTGGCCCGGAGCGGATCTGGGCCGGGCGGCACGTCGACATGTGTTCGGACGGCGGTGATCCCGTTGCGGAGCAGGGCGGTGATCGCCCGCGTCGCCCGCCGGCGGAAAGACTCCTCGTCGAGACGGACGCTCCCCGCTCGCCAGACCGTGATCGCCGCGTCGAGGTCGCCGAGCGGCGGATTCAGCTCTGTCCACGAAAAGGCCTTGTCCAGGTGCGCGTGCGGCTCGGCGGCGGACGCGGTGAGGACGAAGTCGCGCAGATCGAGCCACCGCGGGTCGGCCCGGGCGGTGTGGTCTCGTGGGTTCCGGTCGGAGACGGGCGCGATCGTCGCCACGCGCACCACCCCGTCGGGACCGGACAGCAGCTCGACATCGGCGAGCGTGCCGTCGGTCAACGACGCGGTGATGCCGTGCACGGGTCCGTGCGGGGTGTCCTGCATGAGTGAACTCCGTTGGCGGCCGGTGGTTCTGGACGTGAGTGCGACGTTGCGCTCGTGGGCTGTGCGGCAGAGATCGATCTCGACGCCTCGGTGCGCCGGTCTCGGTGGTTCCGCCGGGGCTGGGATCGGCGGGAGCGGTTTCGTGATAATTGTTGACCACGTCAACACCCCTGAATATAGGAACGTGTTGTTGCCTCGCTGTTAACCACGGCTGCGGATGTGTAACCAACGCCGGAGTGTGAAAGGTGCACCGAATGGCACTGGAGGAGCCGGATGCGGCGCAGGCGTCGCTGGGTGCCGAGATCCGACGGCGACGAAAACAGCAGGATACGACCCTTGCGAATCTCGCTGCACAGGCTGGCATCTCGCATTCCTTCCTGTCGCAGTTGGAACGCGGGTACGCGCGGCCGAGTATGACGACGCTGGAGCGTATCGCCCGTGCGCTGGGGACGACTCAGGTGAGTCTCATGCTCGCCGCGGACCCGGGCCGGGCCGGGAACGCCCCGGCCGACGCACCCCCGGGCGCGCAGATCGTGCGCGCCGATCAGGGTGCCGTGCTCCCGCAGACGGGGGACGACGCCGGGCATGCCCGTCTGCTGGTGAACGGTGACGCGGCGTTCTATCCCCAGGAACATGCTTTGGGTACAAGGGAATTCGGCGACTTCTACCGGCACGAGCAGGATGAGTGGCTACATGTCGTCTCCGGTGAGATCGAGGTCGATCTGTCCGACGGACGCATCGTCGAATTGCGAACCGGCGACAGCCTTTACTACGCTGGCGGCATTCCTCATCGGTGGCGACTGGTCGGCCCTGATGTCGCGCATCTGATCGTGGTGCAGGCGTCGGCGTAGCGATCGTCGCGGCTGTCGGTGAGGGTGTGGTTCCTGTGGCTGGGAGCCGGACGGGCCTCGCCGAATCGAGGAGTCCCCCGATGTCCCTGTCTTCCTCCGGGGTTGCAACGTCTTCTCCTGGTCGTGCGCAACCCTTACGTGTGCGCGTCGCCGCTCGCAGGCCGGTCGCCGAGCGTGTCGAGGAGTTCGTCCTGACCGCCGTGTCCGATGACCCACTCCCCGCCTGGTCGGCGGGCTCCCACGTCGACCTCGTCGCGCCCTCGGGAGTGGTGCGCCAGTACTCGTTGTGTCCCGCCGATCCCGGGGTCTACCGGGTCGTGGTCGAGCGCCGGGCCGACGGACGCGGCGGTTCGGTGTCGGTGCACGACGACCTCGCGGTGGGTGATGAGACATGGATCAGTTTGCCGCGGAACCATTTCGCACTCACCCGCGCGCTGGAGTACGTGTTCGTGGCGGGTGGGATCGGGATCACCCCCATACTCGCGCTGATCGACGAGGCGCGTTCGGCGGGCCGGCCGTGGCGACTACTGTACATCGGGCGAACGCGGGCGGAGATGGCGTATGTCGACGACCTCGTCTCGGCTCATCCTGACCACGTCATCGTGCATGAGTCGCGCGTGGCGGGCCGGCTGACTCTGAGTGATGCGCTCTCCGGGTCGGCCCGGGGAACCGCGGTGTACGCCTGCGGTCCGGCGGCGATGCTCGACGCGGTCGCCGACGCGTGTGCACCGCAACCGGCGGTGGACTCGTTCACCGAGCGGTTCACCGCGGCGATCGCGGAGAGTGTTCCCAACCGGGAGTTCGAGCTGTCGCTGGCGATGTCCGGGGTGACGCTCACGGTTCCGGAGGACCGCACGATCCTCGAAGCCCTCGACGGCTCCGGGGTGGTGGCGCCCTCGTCGTGTCGCGAGGGGATGTGCGGCACCTGCGAGACCGGGGTGGTGAGCGGTGAGGTCGACCATCGGGACGCGGTGCTCTCGCCGGAGGAACGCGCCGAGAACGAGTCGATGATGATCTGCGTATCCCGTTGTACCAGCGGGCGTCTGGTGCTCGAGCTGTGAGTCCGATCGTTCTCGCCGGGGCGGAAGCGGTGCTGGTGGACGGCGGTACCGTGTCGCGTGGCCCGGTGGTCGTCGACGGCGCGGTCATCGCGTCGGGTCCGGGACCATCGGATGCCGAGGTCGTCGACACCTCGGGGTGCGTGATCACGCCTGGATTGGTGAATGCCCATCATCACCTACTGCAGAGTGCCTTCCGCTCACGTCCGGACGGTCGATTCCTGCCGATGCGGGACTGGCTCGCGAGGATGGCGCGGCGCTACACCGAGGCCGCGGTGGACCCCGAGCTCACCGCCGCCGCGGCTGGAGTCGGCGTCGCCGAATCCCTGTTGTGCGGGGTGACCACGGTCGCCGACCACCACCTCACCTGGCCGCGCGATCAGGACCCGGTCGCGATGGCGGGCGCGACCATCGGCGCGGCCCGCCGCCTGGGCGGACGGATCGTGTTCGTACGCGGCACCGCCCGAGACGACCCGGATGCCGCCGCGCAGTCGGTCGTCGACATCCACGACGCTCACCTGGCCGGGGCGACCGACGGTGTGTCACCCGACGGCCTCACCCAGCTCGCCGTCGGTCCGTCGGGCGTCCATGCCGACGGGCCGGAGACCTTCGCGGCACTGTCCGAAGTTGCAGCACGTCTCGGACTGCGTCGTCGAACTCAGGCCAACGAACAGATCGACGTCGAGATCGCCGCCGAGAGGTACGGCCGGCGCCCTCTGGAACTACTGGACGACTGGGGTTGGCTGGCCGCCGATGTCACCGTCGCGCACCTGTGCGAGATCACCGATGACGAACTGGATCTGGTGGCGCGGTCGGGTGCCCACGCCACCCACGCGCCGGGGTGTGATGTGCCGATGGGGTGGGGTGTCGCCCGCGTGGCCGCCCTCGGCCGCGCCGGCGTACGCATCGGGCTCGGTACCAGCGGCGGCGGGAGCAACGATGCCGGCCACCTCCTCGCGGATGCGCGACTGGCGATGCAGGTCTCCGGACTGATCGGCGACCCGGTGTCGGCCCGCGACTGTCTCGCGATGGCGACCGAGGGGTCCGCCACGGGCCTCGGCCGCCCCGAGCTCGGACACCTACGTCCCGGCGCGG
This sequence comes from Gordonia sp. GONU, assembly GCF_024733855.1. Taxonomy (NCBI): domain Bacteria; kingdom Bacillati; phylum Actinomycetota; class Actinomycetes; order Mycobacteriales; family Gordoniaceae; genus Gordonia; species Gordonia sp. GONU. Next base: position 51,389 of record NZ_JANRHB010000021.1, on the reverse strand, counting down.
CTGCGGATCTGTGCGTGTGGGACTGCTCCGATGTGTTTGACGCCGGCGTCCCGGACGCGCTCGACGGTCTTCTCTGGGCGGGGCCCGGCAGACGACCCCGCGACGTGATGGTCGGCGGCCGCTGGGTGGTCCGCGACGGAGTGCTGGTGACCGCGGACTCGCGAGCGCTGGCGAACGACCTCACGACGATGCTCGACGAGCGGTTGTCGGGATGACCCGCGCCCCATGACTGGGTGCAGGGTCATGCCCCTGTCGGCCGAGTAGCGACGACCCAGCGCGGCGAGGACGCCGCGTATCGAGGTCAGCGCAACGGGACCGGGGCCGCGGCACCCACCAGGGCGACGATGTGGAGTCCGCCCGGATTGGTCTGGAGCGGAACCTCTTTCCAGTTGTTGGTCGTCCACATGGCCGAGGGGTTCGGCAACGCCGAGATCACCGAGCACCTGCAGATCAGTGTGCTGACCGCGAAAACCCATGTGAACAGGGCGATGACGAAGTTCGGTGCGCGGGACCGCGCACAGCTGGTGGTGGTGGCGTATGAATGCGGACTCGTCGTGCCGGGGCGGCGGCCGGTGCGGTAGCCGGAGGGGATCCGCCTGGTCAGTCCTCGGGGTTCTCGGCTTCCTCGCGGTCCCGGCGCTGGTCCTCGTGGAGCGACTTGACGCGTCGTTCCTCACGCCGGACCTCGACCTGGGTGGCGCGCTCGGCGACCAGCCACTCGGGCATCTCGGCCAGCAGCTCGTTGATCTGCGCGGTGGTCAGCGCCTCGGTGATCCCGTTGCGGACCAGAGCGGAGTTGGAGACGCCGAGCTTGGCCGCGACCAGGTTCTTCGGGTGCGGTCCCTCCGCGCGGAGGGTCTTCAGCCACTCCGGTGGGTCGGCCTGCAGGGCGGCGAGTTCAGCGCGGGTGATGGAACCGTCGCGGAACTCGGCAGGGGTCGCCGGCAGGTAGACGTCCAGCTTCTTGGCGGCGGTGGCCGGCTTCATCGACTGCGAGCTCATTGCCCCAGGGTATCGGGCGGTAGCCTTTGGTCGTGACCACACCCGACCGGGCAGGCGTTTCCGGGTCTCCGGCCTTTCGATTGGCGTACGTCCCCGGCGTGACCCCCGGCAAGTGGGTCCGTATCTGGGAGGAGCGGCGACCCGACGCCCCGCTGGAGCTGGTCGCCCTCGAGGTTGCCGAGTGCGCGGACGCCATCGGACAGGGAAGTGTGCAGATGGCGATCACGCGCCTGCCCGACGCGCTGCGTCACGGCGAGGCCGGACCGCATCACACCATCGAGCTGTATGAGGAGACCACCGTCGTCGTGGTTCCTAAGGATCATGTGCTCACTGCAGGTGACGAGTTGACGCTGGCCGACCTCGCCGACGAGCAGTTCCTGTGGCCACTCGACGAACCGGTGTCGGGATTCGTCGACCCTGCTGGCCGAGTAGCGCCGACCGAGCGGAGCGAGGATGCGGGTGGTTCTGCTGGCCGAGTAGCGCCGACCGAGCGGAGCGAGGACGCGGGTGGTTCTGCTGGCCGAGTAGCGCCGACCGAGCGGAGCGAGGACGCGGGTGGTTCTGCTGGCCGAGTAGCGCCGACCGAGCGGAGCGAGGACGCCGCGTATCGAGGTCGTCCCGGCACCGCGATCGACCACCGTCCGGAAACCACCGGGGATGCAATCGAACTCGTGGCCGCCGGTATCGGTGTCCTTCTCGTGCCTCAGTCCCTGGCGCGACTACATCACCGCAAGGATCTCGTCTACCGTCCGGTGTCCGACGCGCCGACCGGCACCGTCGGCCTGTTGTGGCCCGATCCGACCACCGAGTTGGCCGACGAATTCATCGGAATCGTCCGCGGTCGCAAGGCGACTTCGTCGCGGGGGCAATCCGAACCGGCGCCGAAACGATCGGCCAGGGAGAAGGCCGCCGCGAAGCGTGCCGCGCGGGAGTCCGCGGGGAAGATCCCGGGGAAGAGCGCACGGAAGAAGCCCGGGGTGCGTCCGAAGCGGCGGTGACCGACGGCACGTCAGGCGGCGCGCCACTCCCCGGTGCGCTCGGGCGAGGCCTCAGCCAGTGCGGTGATGGTGTCGTCGACGCCGAAGTCCTTGCCGTACACGGGTGTTCCCGGCTGCTGACGCCACGACTCGGCGAGCGATCCGGCGTCGACCGGGTCGAAGCCGAGTTCGTCGACGATGCCGAAGACGATCTTCTTTCCGCCCGGGTGATCTCCGGCGATCGGCAGTGCGATCCGGCCCTCGGCGCCGGCCGGGCGCCCCTTCGTGAGCAGGTGCTTCCAGTAGATCCCGTTGAAGACCTTGTAGACGGGCGCACCGATCTGCTCGGACACCCACACGCTCTCGGGGGTGCCGTTCTCGATCGCCTCGATCTTCCCGTCGCGCTGCTGCGGGTAGTAGTTGTTGGTCTCGATGACCGGTGCGCCCGATTTGCGTGCGTCGACGATGCCGGCGGCCAGGTGAGGGGTGTTCTTCTGCGGGATGGACACGATCACGAGGTCGGCGTCGTGTGCGGCTTCGGCGGCCCACACCGCCGTGGCGCCGGTCTCGGCAGCCAGTTCCGAAAGGGTCTCGGGTGAGCGAGAATTCGAAACACGTACCTCATGTCCCAGTTCGGTGAGCCGACGAGTGAGTGTTCCGCCGATGAATCCCGCTCCGATGATCCCGATGTTCACTGCTGCACCTCTTCTTCGACGATGTCGTTGACTCTGGGCGCAACAGTGGTCGCGGTCCGAGCATTCCCGGTGCGCGGGTTTCGTGCGGAGTAGGTGGTGGAATGTCATCGAGCCCAGTGGCCTGTCACGTGAGCCACCATCCGGCGTCTGTGCTGGGCACGCTCACCATTCCGTCTGGTACGACCGTATCAACTCTGAGCTCGCGTTATCTGCAGCGGCGGATCAACATCCTGGCGGACGTGCAGCAGGCACGGCTCGTGGCGACGCCTCGCGCGGCATAAAGGCATCTCCGACGCTGCCCCTCCTACGGCCACCCGCCGGACCGTCGAAGGGCGAGGGTTGAGGAGCGCGATCGACTCAGCGGGACCTGGAGACGAATGGATTGCGGACTACGACCAGTCGGTCGGTCAGCACCGCCCGCTCGACGTAGGGCTGCTCCCACGTGCGGCTGTCGTCGGAAGCATCGCGGTTGTCGCCCAGCAGGAGGTAGTGCCCGGCGGGGACGTGAAAAATGCCGCGATAGTAAGAGGGCGAGGCGTACGGCTCGTCGAGCGGCACGCCGTCGATCCGAACCGCGCCGCCGTCGATCTCCACGGTCTCCCCCGGTAGGCCGATCACGCGCTTGACGATCCGCCCGCCCGTCTCGGCATGGTCCACCACGACCAGGTCTCCCCGGTGAATCGGGGTCGATCGCCGGAGCGACCTGGTGAGTGCGAAGCGCCCGTCCGACAGGGTCGGCGCCATCGAGTGTGACCGAACCCTGGTGAGCCGGCACATCAGTGGTGCCCGGCGTGCGCGTGCCCGTGCTCGTGCTCGTGACCCTCGGCGTACTTGAAGTACCGGACGTAGGCGTCCATGTACTCGCGAGCGGCGTCCAGGTCGTCGGTGTCGAAGCCCTTGAGCGCCATGGCCCGATCGAACCGGCGCTCGAGCTCGTCCCAGCGGTCGTCGGCGACGAGTCCGCGCAGCGGCTCGATGCTGCCGAGGTCCAGCGCCTCGTCGGCTGCCGCGACCTGCGCGGTGACGCCTTCGCCGGCGGGCTTGAGACCGGTGAAGCCGGCGCCCTCGCCCGCCCGGTGAACCCTGACCAGGGTCTCGAGGAACCACCGGTCGGCCACCTCGCGGGCCTCCCCGCCGGCGGCACGGACACGCAGGACCTTGTCGAAAGCGGCCCGGATCTCGTTCTCGTCGCTGGGCTGGACCCACTTGAGCGCGATGTTGACGTTCCCGCTCTCGAGCGCCCGGCGGCCGTCGGTGGCGGCTGGGCCGTTCTCGGTGTCGCAGTGGGCGGAGGCATCGCGTGCGAACAGCGCGAGAAGCCGGTGGACCGCGGTGCTGATGCTCATGGCGGGCTCCTTTCCTTGGTTGCCTACCAGGTGCAATCACCAAACTAGACCGGTGTCCGTCCTGGCTCCATGACCTAGGTCAAGAGCCGCCGGACCGCCGCTCGAGGCCCTCGAGATCCAGCAGGTCGACCTCGGCACCACGCACATCGATCAGTCCCTCGCGCTCGAGCGCCGCGAGCCGTCGGCTGAGCGTCTCGGGGATGGTGCCGAGATAGGTGGCCACGTCTTTCTTGGACACGGGCAGCCGAACGGTCAGCGCTCCGTCGAGGCTCCGCGTCGCCGGCAGGTCAAGGAGGTAGGACGCGATGCGGGCGCTGACGTCGACGAGGGTGCGGGCGGCGAGCCGCCGCTCGGTCTCCTGTAGTCGCGTCGCCAGCGAGTGGAGCATCGCCACCCCTATGTCCGGGTAACGGTGCACGAGCTCGGTCAGCATGCTGTGGTCGAACACGCACATCGTGGAGCTCTCGAGGGCCATGTAGTCGTTCTCCGGCCGGGCACCGGTGAGAAAGCCGACCTCCCCTTCGACGTCGCCGGGCCCCAGCAGGCGCAGCGTGACCTCACGCCCGTCTTCGGCGGTGCGCCCGACTTTGACCAGGCCCTCGTGCACCACGAACAGCTTGGCGGTGTCCCGGCCCGCCCACACGAAAGTCTCGCCGCGGCCCACGCGTACAGGTCGTGCCAGCGATGCCACCTCGTCCTGCTGGTCGTGGCTCAGCCGGGAGAACAGCGGAACCCTGGCCACGCAGGATTCACCGTGGTGGTGGTGCTCGTGCGGCCGGTTCATCGAAGCTCAGTGTAGGTGCGCGTGCGAGCGGTCGTGGGAGTGTCGTGCATGGCCCGATGGCCTCCCGCCCGGCAAGAGAGGCGTCGCCTGCGCCCCTCGCAAGGGCACCTGGCTAACCCCGCCCACTACCGGCAGGTTTGTGCTGGGCCTTCGGCGACGTACCGGTCTTGAACGTCGGTATCGCCACCGACGACGATACCCCCGCAGCGGTGAAGCTCGCCGCGATGCGCTGGATCGCGCGGGCTCTCGGCGAAGACGGCAGTGGAAGTGGACGTGACGCCCAAAGGATTCGAACAGGTCTTGGAGGTTGTGCTTAGGGGCGGTTCCGGTGCTGAGAGTCGTTCACGCCGAGGCGAACCCGACGACACCGAACACCACTGGATCAACGCGGAGCTCGGTGTGATCGACTCTGAGGTGTCGGCCGAGACTTGCGAAACATCGCTCCAAGGCGGTGCTGGTGGAGCCGATGACGGGAATCGAACCCGCGTATTCAGCTTGGGAAGCTGATGTTCTGCCATTGAACTACATCGGCGTGCGAGCGCTGGGCTCGCGTCCGAAAGCCTAGCAAACCGGCGTCGGGGTCTTCGCGAGCGGCGCGAAGATTCTTTCCGAGCCGGGGTTGCGCACCGGCGCGGACGCCCGTACTATCGAACATAGTTTCGAGTAAAGCCATGATGACGGGGGTTAAATCATGGCTTTAGGCGAGCCATCTGCATCACAGCCACTTCTTCTCGACCAGTACGAGCGTCTACACGCGCTGCTGGACGAGATCAGCGAGACGGCGTCCACGGACTGTTCCGACACAGACCTGCTCAAGGTCGCGATGGAGCACGAACGCGCCGAGCGTCGCATGCTCACGTCGTTCGCCGCCCACATCATCGACATCGACGAACGCTCCGCATACCGGAAAGCCGGCAGCCAGACCGTCACCAACTTCGTCACCAGCGTGCTCAACCGCAGCGGAGAGGCCACCCGGCTACTCAACCGCGTGTGGGCGATCGGCAAGTTCCCCGACATGCAGGGCGAGGCACTCGAGCCGCGATTCCCGGAGACCGCCAAAGGTGTTGCCCAAGGCGAGATCTCGGGGCGGAACGTCGACGTCATCGTCGAGGTGATGAAGAAGGTCCCGGCCGCCGCAGACCCGGCGGACCGTGAAGCCGCCGAGGCGACGCTTGCGCATTACGCCCGCGACTACGACCCGTCCTCGCTGCGCGAACTCGGCGGGCGGATTCTCGCCCACCTCGATCCCGACGGAACCCTGACCGACGACCGCGACCGTGCCCGAATGCGCGGCATGCGCCTCGGCCCTCAGGACGCACAGCTGATGTCCAAGCTCACCGCCGACCTCGACCCCAAGACCCGGGCGATGCTCGACGTCGTACTGGCGGTGTGGGCAGCGCCGGGCATGAACAACCCCGACGACCCGGAGTCACCCGTCGGAGACCCCGGCAGTGCTGATCCCGATGCCCTCGCGGCCGCTGCCGAACGCGACAACCGGTCGACCGCGAAACGCAACCACGACGCCTTCTCGGCGTTGCTCCGGTACGCACTCGACGACGGCGCGCTCGGTCGTTCCCATCACGGACTGCCGCCGCACGTCATCGTCACGATCACCGAATCGGCGCTCCGCAACCGGGCCGGGGCTCCCGCGCGCACCGCGACGGGGGCGCTACTCCCGATCAAGGATGTCGTCGAACTCGCCGCCGAGTCGCAGCAGTACCTCGAGGTATTCCGCGACCACACCAGTGAGGTCCTCTACCTCGGACGGGCCAAGCGCCTGGCATCCCGGGCGCAGCGGATCGCCGCGGTGGGTCGCGATGGCGGCTGCACGTGTCCACGCTGCACGCGGTCGTCCTTCGACTCCGAACTGCACCACGTGGCCGAATGGACAGCCGACGACGGCCCCACCGACATCGACAACATGACCACCGCATGCGGACCGCACAACCGTGCGGTCGGCCCCGGCGACGACCAGTGGGCCACCACGATCGCCACCGATGGGGTCGACGCAGGTCGCGTCGTCTGGCACCCGCCGACGTCGCACCCGGATCAGACCCCGAAGGTCAATCACGCCAACCGCACCGACGAGGTCCTCAACCGGATGCGAGCCGATGCCCGTCGACGCCGGTCGAGTGGTCACGGGCAGGACGAGGCGTCTGGGCCGACGGACACCGGCGCAGATCCACCCTGACCATTCGATAACCTCGACACCGTGCTGCTCTCCGACCGCGACATCCGCTCCGAGATCGCTGACGGGCGCCTCGCCATCGATCCATTCGATCCTGCGCTCGTCCAGCCCTCCAGCGTCGACGTCCGGCTCGACAGTCTGTTCCGCGTGTTCAACAACACCCGGTACACCCACATCGACCCGGCCCAACGCCAAGACGAACTGACCACCCTCGTCGAACCGACCGAGGGTGAGCCCTTCGTGCTGCACCCGGGTGAGTTCGTGCTGGGCTCCACCCTCGAGGTGTGCAGCCTGCCCGACGACCTCGCCGGACGCCTCGAAGGAAAGTCCTCGCTCGGGCGGCTCGGCCTCCTGACCCACTCGACCGCCGGCTTCATCGACCCCGGCTTTTCCGGACACATCACCCTGGAACTCTCCAATGTGGCCAACCTGCCGATCACGCTGTGGCCTGGCATGAAGATCGGCCAGCTGTGCCTCATCCGCCTCACCAGCCCGGCCGAGCACCCTTACGGCAGCGCGAAGGTCGGCTCGAAGTACCAGGGGCAACGCGGACCCACCCCGTCGAAGGCGTACCTGAACTTCCTCAAGAACGACTGAGAAGTTCACCCGACCGATCACCACACGCAACGCCGCGGTTGGTTCACGGCACACCCGCCTGGGTAATCGTTGCGACCATGAAGCTCACGGTGATCGGATGCGGATACCTCGGCGCGACGCACGCGGCCTGTATGGCCGAGCTCGGACACGACGTCGTGGGCATCGACATCGACCCGCGGAAGGTCGAACGCCTGCAGGCCGGTGACGTCCCGTTCTTCGAACCCGGGCTCTCCGACATCCTTCGCCGCAACCTCGACGCCGGACGGCTTCGATTCACCACCGACCACTCGATCGCCGCCGACCACGCCTCGGTCCACTTCATCGGCGTCGGCACCCCGCAGGAGGACCGCGGACACCGCGCCGACCTGTCCCACGTCCACGCGGCCGTCGACACACTGGTTCCCACACTTCGCGGCCAGCACGTCCTCATCGGCAAGTCCACCGTCCCGGTCGGCACGTGTGAGGAACTGTCGCAACGGATCTCGCGACTCTCGGCGCCGGGCGCCGACGTCGAGCTGTCGTGGAGCCCCGAGTTCCTGAGGGAGGGTTTCGCCGTCGAAGACACCCTGTCGCCCGACCGGCTGGTCCTCGGTGCCGGACGGCTCGTCGACGACCCGCAGGCCGCACCGGCGGTGTCGCTGGCCGGCGAGGTGGTCCGAGACATCTATCGCGAGGTACTCGAAACCGGTGTGCCTCTGATCGAGACCGACTGGGCCACTGCTGAACTCGTCAAAGTGTCTGCCAATGCGTTTCTCGCCACCAAGATCTCGTTCATCAACGCGATGAGTGAACTGTGCGAGATCGCCGGTGCCGACGTCGGTACGCTCGCCGACGCCATGGGCCACGATCCCCGGATCGGCCGGCGGTTCCTCAACGCGGGACTGGGCTTCGGCGGCGGCTGCCTACCCAAGGACATCCGAGCGCTGACCGCCCGCGCCGACGAGATGGGCGCCCCTCGCGCGGTCGGGTTCCTGCGCGAGGTCGACGCCATCAACATGCGTCGGCGCAGCGCCGCCGCCGAACTCGTCGCCGAGGCGCTCGGCGGAGAAGCGTTGGGCCGCAATGTCGCCGTACTCGGTTCCGCCTTCAAACCCGAGAGCGACGACGTCCGCGACTCTCCCGCGCTCGCCGTTGCGGGCCGTCTCGCGCTGGACGGGGCCTCGGTCACCGTCTTCGACCCGCAGGCAATGGGCAATTCGCGCCGGGTGCAGCCGACGCTGGGCTACGCGGCGTCGGCGCGCGAGGCCTGCGATCGCGCCGATGTCGTCGTCATCGCCACCGAATGGGCGGAGTTCGTCCACATGTCACCCGACGAGCTCGCGCCCGTGGTCCGCCACAAGCGCATCGTCGACACCCGTCGTTGCCTCGACCCACAGGCCTGGCGGGACGCCGGGTGGGACTACCGGGCGCTGGGCGGTCCGGTGCCGGCGCGAAAAATTGGGACAACAAGTTCGTTCACGCAGGTGAACGGGGCTTCGTCGAAAGCGGTTCCCCGAGTGGACGTGTTAGGTTAACCCCGCGATTGACGGGGGCACCTTCTCGCCGTGGGGGCGTGTAGGGCGAGGTGCACACAAGTGCAGGAATTGATCAGATGACCGACACGGTGTTCGATGCGGCCCTGGGGCCGGCCTCTGCGTCTGCAGAGGTCTCGGTTCATCCCGCCGTGCTCGACGACGTGCGGGCCACACTCCGTCAGCGCGGGCTCGACGCCCCTGAGGTGGTACTGCTGGGTCTCGACGGGAACGGTTGCGTGTCCGTCGGGCGGTTCGACACCTCCCGGGGCGCGGTCGCCGACACCTATTCCGACGTGGCCCTGTCCGTCGGTGCGCTCGACCGCGCCATCGCCGACCATCTGATCAAGATCGGGCGCGTCGAGTCACCGACATCGCCGGAATGGCATGACGAACTCTTCGATCTCATCGCCCGCGGACGCGAACGCCTGCAGGATTCCGACGGCACATTTCTTATGGGACGCCGACACATTCGGCTGTTCCGCCTGGCACGCCGGGATGTCGAGGAGGCGGGCGGCGCGCTCATCGCACGCGGTGAGGAACTGGCGCGCGCAGCAGTGGCCGGTGCGCAGGCCCCCGCAGTCGTCATCACCGACGGTCTGAGCGTGTGGCCCGGCCTGCGCGACGGGATCGCCAAAGCCGTACAGGTACCGGTCGTCGACGCTGCTCCCAGTCCGCTGACGGCCACGGTGCCGGCTGTACCGCTCAGCGGCCCGCGGGAAGCGCACACACCGGATGCGGCTGCCGACGCCCCCGACGCCGAGGCAGCGACGTCCGCTGACCCCGACAACGACGGAACCGCGCCCGCCGCCGACGCAGACCACAGCGCCGATTCAGACAACAGCGCCGCCGCAGACCACAGCGTCGATACAGACAACAGCGCCGCCGCGCACACCAGCTACAGCACCGACAACACATCGACCGAGCCGGACGCCGTGGCGGCCGAGAGCGCCGAAGAGTCACAAGCTGCGCGTGCCGGTGCCGACCCCGACAAGGAGTCCGGGGTCGCAGTCGAGGTCGAAGATGTTGTCGATGCCACCGTCGAACTCGACGCAGAATCAGTCGTCGACACGACGCCGAACCTTGTGGCCGACGAGGTGACCGAGCCGGCGATCGGGAGCCCTGGTCGCTCAGGCGATTTCCCGGTCGTCGATGTTGACCGCATATCCAGTGAGCAGCCTTCACGTCCGGTGGATCCCGCGCCCGCAACGGCATTCGGTGCCACAGCGACCTCTGTCTTCGGAACTCCACCCGCGCAAGACCCTGCGCCGGTTCGAGAGCACGTGAACATGCCGACGGCCTTCGAGTACGCGGCACGGCGAATTGACCCGGGTCCGCAGGCCGTCGGCACCGCCCCGATGATCCCGGCCGATCGCACGTTCCCTGCGCCGGAACAGCATTCGCCCTACGGCCGACCTGCTCCGGTGCCGTCCCGTTCGCGACGCACGGTCCTGGCAGGCCTGGCGCTGGTATGTGCGCTGGCCATCACCGCGGTCGCGGTCGCACTGGCCACGGGGAACGATGACTCCTCGCAGGCGCCCGTTGCTGCTCCCACCACGACCACGCCCACCACGACGGCGCCCACCACCGCGGCGCCGACCGGCCAGGAGTACGCCGACCCGGCCATCGTCGCCGAGGCGCGTCAGCCCGCGCAGCGCTACACCCCACCGCCACCGCCGGTGGTGACCAACGAGCAGGGGCCGGCACCGCGACCACGATCCCGCGCACCGCGTCCGCAGCGCGGCGTGACGATCCCGAATCCGATTCCCGGACTGCCGCCGATCGTCCTGCCGTGATCAGTCGGCGGGGCTCGGCGCCAGGCCTCGCGCGACGAACGCCAGTACCCTCTCGTAGTTCGCCGCGCCGTCGACCTGTGGCGGGTGCGTGCCGGCGAGTTCCAGGCTGACTGCACCGTGAACCGCTGACCAGGCCTGCATGGCGAGATCGGCGGGATCGCCGGCCATCACGACGCCGGCCACCTGTCCGTACCGGATGACGTCGACGAGTACGTCGAATGCATGCGCCGCCACCTCGAGATCCGGCGTGCAGCGCGTGGAGAACATCAGCCCGTAGAGAACGGGGTTCGACACGGCGAACTCGCGGTAACCGCGACCGGAGTTCCGTAAGCGGGCGACCGGGTCGTCGTCGGTGGCTCCCACTGCTCGTGCGAACTCGGCGAAACCATCGGTGACCAGCGCATCCAATAGTCCATCGCGACCGTCGAAGTGGTTGTAGACGCCCATCGGCGCGACCTTCGCCTCAGCTGCGGCCGCCCGCACGGTGAGCCCGGCTTCGCCGTCGCGCTCGAGGATCGCACGACCGGCGCGCAGCAGAGCCGACCGGACGTCGGCGGCGGAGGTTCGGGTGCGCGGCTTTGCGGTGGGCATATTGACAATCTACTAGCACGGTGTTCTTCTGGAATAGAACAATGTTCTATAACTGTAGGACGAGGTTCTACTTCATCTGGACTTCATCAGCTCACGGAACAGGAGAATGCCGATGCGTACAGGACGTATGGGCTCACGCTGGTGGGCGCTCGGCGCCCTCAGCTTTGCCGAACTGCTGGTCATGATCGACAACACGATCGTCAACGTCGCTCTGCCGACGCTGGCCCGCGACCTCGACGCCGGGATCTCCGGCCTGCAATGGATCGTCGACGCCTACACGCTCGTGTTCGCCGGCCTGCTCTTGACCGGTGGCTATCTGGGTGACCGGTTCGGCCACCGGCGGATGCTCCTCACCGGCGTCGTCGGCTTCATGGCGGTCTCGATCCTGGCGGCGTCGTCGCAGAACCTGGGCCAGCTCATCGCGTCGCGCGGCGGCCTGGGACTCTTTGCCGCACTGGTGTTCCCGGCGACGCTGGCGATCATCACGACGATCTTCGTCGACGCCCGGGAGCGGGCGACGGCCGTCGGTATCTGGGCGGCCGTCTCCGGTGTGGCCGTCGCCATCGGTCCCGTCTTGGGTGGCTGGCTGCTCGAGCACTTCTCGTGGACCTCGGTCTTCTGGGTCAACGTCCCATTCGGTCTGGCCGCGTTGGCGGTGATCCTCGCGGTCGTCCCCGGTACCCGGCCGTTGGCGGTGCCGCGATTCGACGCCGTCGGAGTGGGCTTGTCGGTTGCCGGTCTGGGGCTTCTCACCTACACGCTGATCGAGGCACCTCACGTCGGTTGGGGTGAGGTCCGAACCGTCCTCGGAATCGTTGCGGCCCTGTCGATCCTGTCCGTGTTCGTGGTGACGCAGCTACGCATGGCCCACCCCATCCTCGATGTGCGACTGTTCGCCAACCGGCAGTTCGCCACCGCAGCCGGGATGATCAGCGTGGCGTTCTTCGCACTGTTCGGGTTCATCTTCCTGATCACCCAGTTCTTCCAGGCGGTCAAGGGATACGGTCCGCTGGCCGCAGGTGTGCGAACCCTGCCCTTCGCCATCGTGATGGCGGTGCTGTCGCCGGTGGCGATGGCCCTGTCCCACCGGTTCGGCCCACGCTTCGTCGCCGTGGCGGGTGCCTTCCTCATGTCCGGTGGCTTCGCGCTCGTCGAGATCTCCTCGCGCGCTTCGGGTTACTGGGAGCTCATCGTCTGGTCGATGTCGCTGATGGCCGCCGGCCTGGCCTTCATCTCGGGACCGTGCACGCAGCTCATCATGGATGCTCTGCGTCCGGAGCAGGCCGGTGCGGGCAGCGCGGTCAACGACACCACCCGTGAGATCGGCGGCACCCTCGGGGTTGCGGTGCTCGGCTCGATCCTGACCTCGGTCTACGTCGCGGGAATCGGGGATCGGCTGTCGGACAGCGGATTGCCACGAGAGGTGGTCGCGACCGCGGGACAGTCGGTGATGGCCGGGGTGGAGGTCGCCGGTCGGGTGCCCGCCGCGATGAGCGAGACGGTCCGGGTCGCGGTACAGCAGGTGTTCATGGACGGTCTGCACAACGCGGTGTGGGCGGCGGTGGTCATCACCGCGACGGCCGGTGTGGCAGCGGTAGTCCTGTTGCGCGGCACCGTCGCCGGACGTCACGCGGCGCCGGATTCGCAGGAAGGGCCCTTCGAGACGCATCCTCCGCAAGCTCCGGATGCTCCTCAGGGAGCGGGGGTGCGTCCGCAGGGAGAAGTGGCCACCTCACAGATCGAGCGTGAGGTTCCCGCCGGCACTGCGTGACACGCAGGTCAGCATGGTCCCGGCCTCCCGCTCGGGCTCGGTCAGGATGTTGTCACGGTGGTCGATGTCGCCGGACAACGTCCTGACCTTGCATGTGCCACAGAAGCCCTGCTGACACGAGTAAGGCACCGACGGCATCACTCGCCGGAGCGCGGCGAGCGCCGACTCGTCGGCGGCCACCGGAATCCGTTCCCCCGTGGACGCCAGCGTCACCGTGAACGGTGTGCCGTCCTCCACCGGTGGCGGACTGAAACGTTCGTAGTGCAGTTCGATGTCCGCGCGGTCGGCCAGGTGGCGGCGGAGGTTCTCCAGCATCGGAACCGGTCCGCAGCAGTACACCGCGAGGTCGGCGTCCGAATCCGGGACCGGACCGACCAGTTCCGACATCGTCGGCAGTCCGTGCCGATCGTCGGTGCGGATGGTGATGCGGTCGCCGAACCTCGCCACATCGTCGAGGAAGGGGATCGAGTCGGCCGAGCGACCGGTGTAGATCATCGACCAGTCCAGCCCGAAGCGCTCCGCCACCGTCAGCATCGGCAGGATCGGCGTGATGCCGATCCCGGCGGCGATGAAGCGAATCCGGCGAGCGGGCGATCCGTGGCCGGGTACCGCCAGGGGGAAAGCGTTGCGCGGTCCCTTGATCGACATCACGTCGCCGATCTCCAAAGCGTCGTGGACCTCGATGGAACCGCCACCGCCGTCCGGGATGCGCCGCACCGCGATGCGGTAGTGCTCACGGTCCGCGGTGTCGCCGCACAACGAGTACTCGCGCATGCGGCCGGACGGGAGCAGCACGTCGATGTGGGCACCCGCGTGCCACGACGGCAGCACCCCGCCGTCCGCGGCCGTGAGGGTCAGCGCGATGACGTTCTCGTCATGTGCGACGACCTCGCGGTCCACGATGCGGACGTGGGTGATCCCGTCGTTGACCGGCGCCGGCCTCAGCGGGGACAGCGGCCGCCAGGCCGGCCACCACGCCCGCATGAACGCGGTCCCGACGGTGAGGATCGGATCGCGGCGCCACCGCCCGTACAGATGTGGCGGTGGCTGGGTGAGACTCGTCGAATGCGGATGTGCGCGTTGGTTCATCGGAGTCTCTCAGGCCGCGTTGCGTGCGGCCGGTGACTTGGCGAGGTATGCGACGGCCTGGGCGGTGCTGCCGATCTGTTCGGGGCGGAAGCCGGGCCGGAAGTAACTGAATGTGGAGAAGACGATGCTCCGAAGCGGGGGCAGGACGTTGGCGCGCACGCCGCGGTGGAACTGCCACTTCTTCTGGATGTAGTTGTAGGACACCGACGTGTCCTGCTTCATGATGAACCGGTAGCCGCGCTGTATGAGGAACAGCAGCATCGGGAGGACGGCGAGCATCGCGCGCCCGCGGCGGAGGTAACTGTCGCCGAAATAGGCTGCGACGTCGTGCGCGACGGCCCGATGTTCCACTTCCTCCGCGCCGTGCCACATGAACAGATCGGCCATCGTCGGATGCGCGCCGGTCTCGATCCAGTTGTTGTTCAGTGCGAAATCGCCGAGCACCGCGGTGTAGTGCTCGAGGGCGGCGATCAGCCACAACCGCTCGATGAGGTGCTTGTGCCGCGCTTGCGGCGGGCCGCTCGTCGCCGGTCCGAGAACTCTGCGGAAGACCCACTCCATCTGCAGCTGGTACGGACGTGGATCGATGCCGTGGTGATCGAGGAACTCCCACAGCACATGGTCGTGAGCTTCGGCGTGCATCGCCTCCTGTCCGATGAAACCCCGCATGCGAGAGGCGAGTTCCTCGTCGGCCACCAGCGGCAGCGCCTCGTTGTAGGTCTGCACAAACCAGCGTTCCCCCTCCGGGAGAAGAAGATTCAACACGCTGATGAAGTTGGACGCCACCGGGTGGCCGGGAATCCAGTGCAGGGGCACGTCGTCCCAGTCGAATGCCACGTTGCGGGCATGCAGTTCGACCGGGCCGGGATCGGCTTGATCAGCACTCGTCTGATCGGTGTGGCTCAGGTCCGGACGCGGGCGTTCGACGGTGCTCATCCGGTCACCTTCTGTCGGGCGCCGATGCGCGACAGCCACGGCGCGAAACGGTATATGCGATAACCGACCTTCGCCTCGGGCGTCACCGGGACGACTGCCTTGTTGTGCTCGATCGCCGAGACGATCTCGACGGCCACCCGATCCGGGGTGAAACCTCGGCGCTGGTAGAAGCGGTTCAGCCGATCTCGTTGTGCCTGTTCGGTATCGGCGTCCAGTCCGGCGATCGGCGACGACGACACGATGTTGGTGTCGACGATGCCCGGGCAGATGGCGCTGACACCGATGCGGTGCTCGGCGAGTTCGGCGCGCAGCGACTCCGAGAACAGCAGGACCCCCGCCTTCGACGCCGAGTACAAGCCGAGGCTGCGCGACGGCGTGAACGCCGCGGCCGAGGAGACGTTGACGATGTGCCCGCCCACTCCGCGGTCCACCATCTGACGGCCGAACTCGCGGCTCCCCGTGATGACCCCGCGCAGGTTGACGTCGAAGAGCCGATCGACCTGCTCGTCGGTTGCGGCGAGAGCCCCACCGGCCAAGCCGATCCCGGCGTTGTTGATCACAATGTCGGGTACCCCGTGGCTCTCCCGGACCGTCGCGGCGAAGGACGTGAACGAGTCGGTGTCGGACACGTCGAGGAGGTAGGCGTGCGCCACCGCGCCGGCGATCTTGCAGGCCTGCGCCGTCTCGGCGGCGGTGTCGAGGTTCCGGTCGGCGAGCACGAGTTCGCACCCGCGCTCGGCGAGGAGCAGTGCGGTCTCCCGACCGATGCCACTGCCCGCGCCGGTGATCACGACCAGCTTTCCGGCCAACGGTTTCGGTTCGGCGAACACCCGCGACCGCTCGACGGTCGGCGGCGCCTCGTTGTCGGTCTGCGCGGCAAGGAAATCCAGGATCGTGTCGGTCAGGTAGCCCGGCTTGGTATACGGCAGCCAGTGGCCGGTCGGGGTGTCGCGCCGCCACAGCTTGGCCGCATAGGTCGGGGTGTTGTCGTAGATGGCCGGACGCAGGGCGATGTCGCGCTCGTTGACCACCTGCAGCACCGGCACCGCGGTCGAGCGGGGCTCCGGGCGGGCCAGTTTCTGGCGGATGTTGGCGCGATAGAGCGCGAGTCCGGTGATCATGTCGCGGCGCAGTGTCTCGGCGACGACGACGTTCTCCGGTGGGGTGCCCTCGATGGTGTGCAGGAACTGCTTCCACGCCCGCGGACTTCCCAGTGCGGTCAGCAGGGCGTTCGGCAGCACCGGCAGCTGGAACAGTCCCGTGTAGGCCGATGAGAGTGACTGCGTCGCAATGGTTCGCATGCGGCGGGGTGTCGGGCGGGTCAGTCCTTCGCGTAACAGCTGACCGAGGTGGTCGAGGTTGGGTCCGGAGACCGAGACGAAGGATGCGATGCGGGTGTGCGACCTCGGTCGGCTGACGGCCTCCCAGGCCTGGACCGAACCCCAGTCGTGACCGACGACGTGCACGGGAGCGTCGGGACTCACCGCTTCGGCGACGGCGAAGAGGTCGTCGGCGAGCTCGGCCAGCCGGTACGCACCGACCTCGCCTGGACGGTCGCTTTCGCCGAATCCGCGGCAGTCATAGGCGACCACGTGATACTTCTCGGCCAGCCGAGGTGCGATGTGGGTCCAGAGATGGTGGGTGTCGGGCCAGCCGTGCACCAGCATGACCGTCGGATTCTCCGGGTCCCCGAGTTCGAAGGTCGCGAGGGTGACGCCGTCGCCGGTCACCGTTCCCCGTCGCCAGTCGGGACGCACCTGCACTGCATGTTCGGACATCCGTGTCACCTCGTTGTAGACCCCGATTGGAGGTACACGTTACCAACGGTTACACAAATGTCCAGACCCTGGAGGAGACAAAGAGGCCCGGTCAGAAGACCGGGCCCTTCGAGACGGCGCTCCGCAACCTACTGGCGGTACGACGACAGGAAGTTGCCGATCCGTTCGACGGCCTCCTTGAGGTCCCGCGACCACGGCAGCGTGACGATGCGGAAGTGGTTGTGGTCCTCGAGGTTGAACCCGGTGCCCTGCACGACGAGGATCTTCTCCTGCAGTAGCAGGTCCTGGACGAACAGCTCGTCGTTGTGGATCTCGTGTACCTCGGGGTCGAGGCGCGGGAAGGCGTACAGGGCCCCCTTGGGCTTCACGCAGCTGACACCGGGGATCTCGTTGAGCTTCTCCCAGGTGACGTTGCGCTGTTCGTAGAGGCGACCGCCCGGGGAGACGAGCGCATCGATGGACTGGTACCCACCCAGCGCCACCTGGATCGCGTGCTGGCCGGGCACGTTCGCACACAGGCGGGTCGACGCGAGGATGCCCATGCCCTCGAGGAAGCCCGTGGCATGGTCCTTGGGGCCGGTGAAGACGACCCAGCCGGCGCGGTAACCGCACACGCGGTACGCCTTGGACAGGCCGTTGAAGGTGAGGCACAACAGATCCGGCGCCAGCGAGGCGACGTTGATGTGCTCGGCGTCGTCGTAGAGGATCTTGTCGTAGATCTCGTCGGCGAGGATCAGCAACGAGTGTTCACGCGCCAGTTCGACGAGCTGCTGCAGGACTTCGCGTGAGTAGACCGCGCCCGTCGGGTTGTTGGGGTTGATGATGACGATCGCCTTGGTGCGGTCGGTGATCTTCGACGCGATGTCGGTGATGTCGGGGTTCCAGCCGTTTTCCTCGTCGCAGCGGTAGTGCACCGGACGGCCGCCGGACAGCGAGGTCATCGCCGTCCACAGCGGGTAGTCGGGGGCCGGGATGAGCACCTCGTCGCCGTCGTTGAGCAGCGCCTGCATCGTCATCGTGATGAGCTCGGAGACACCGTTGCCCAGGATGACGTCGTCGACGTCGAAGTAGGGGAAGTCGGGGATGAGCTCGTACCGTGTCACGACGGCGCGTCTCGCGGACAGCACGCCTGCCGATTCGGAGTAGCCCTGCGAGTACGGCAGTGCGTGGATCATGTCGCGCATGATCACGTCGGGTGCCTCGAACCCGAAGATCGCCGGGTTCCCGATGTTCAGCTTGAGGATGCGATGGCCCTCTGCCTCGAGCCGCTGCGCGTGCTCGTGTACGGGTCCGCGGATCTCGTAGCACACGTTCTGCAGCTTGAGCGACTGCTCGAGCGGCTTGAGGTTCTGGTTCAGATGCGACACATGGGGCCTACTCACGAGTTCAATTGTCGCAGCCGCGTGCAAGTCGGTTTCCGCCAGTGCTGCGCGGCAGTGGCCGGCCTACGAAAAACGGGCTCCGACCGTGGTGGTCGGAGCCCGTTTCGCGGTACTGCTGGTGACTACTGGTGGCCGGGCCGCTTCTTGCCGGCGGCGATGCCGAAGCCCTTGGCCTTCGACGCCCCGGTCTCGGCGATGGTGCGGGCATCGCCCGAGCCGTTGCTCGACGGAGCCGGGACCTCGGCCCCGTTCGTCTCGGCCGGGGCTTCCGCTGCCGGTGCCTCGGCTGCCGGGGTTGCCTCGGTCTCCTCGGCAGGAGCCTCGGCTTCCGGAGCCGGTGCCTCGGCTGCCGGTGCTTCCGCGGCCGGCTTGGGGGCGGCCTTGCCGATCCCGCCCGGGCGCTTCTTGCCCGCGGCCATACCGAAGCCCTTCGCCTTGGCCGGCTTCTCCTCGGTCGCGGCAGCGGTGCCCGTTGCCGCGGTTGCCGTGGCCGACTCGGTGTCGACGGTCGGAGCCGCATCGGGTGCCGACTCGGCCTCGGCGACCTTGCTCTCGGCAGGGGCGGTCACTCCGGCGTCGGCAGCTGCCGCGTTCGGGGTGGCCGTCTTCTGACCGGGACGCTTGCCGGCAGCCATACCGAAGCCCTTGGCCTTGGCCGGCTTCTCAGCCGCGGGTGCCTCGGCCTTGACGGCCTCCGACGACTCGGCCTCGGCGGGAGCAGGAGCGGCCGTTGCGGCAGGCTTGCTCGCCGCACCCGGACGCTTCGCGCCGCCCTTCATGCCGAAGCCCTTGGACGCGGGCTTCTTCTCGGCCGGTGCCTCGGCGGGAGCCTCTGCCGGTGCCGAAGCCGCAGCGGGCGCTGCAGCCGCCTCTCCCGGCTTCTTGCCGCCCTTCATGCCGAAGCCCTTGGACGCGGACTTCTTCTCGGCCGGTGCCTCCGCGGGAGCCTCTGCCGGTGCTGCGGTCTTGGCTGCGGCGCCGGGCTTCTTGCCGCCCTTCATGCCCAGGCCGACCTTCGGCTTCGGAGCCGCCTCGGTGGTGGCCGTCGCAGCTGCGGCGGCGGCCGCAGGAACCTTCTCGGGCTCCGGTTCCGGCTCGGGCTCCGGAGCGCTCGGACGAGGTCCGAGGAAGCGGCCGCCGAGCTTGACCTCGGTCGAGCCGCGCTTGACCGAGTCGAGCAGCAGCTGCGCGACGTCGACGACCTCGACCTTGCCCTCGGACTCGGTGCCGCTGGTCCGTGCGGTCACACCGTCGGTCAGCATCACGCGACAGAACGGGCAACCGGTGGCAACCTTCTTGACCTGGTCACCCGTGGTGTCACCGAGGGTGTCCAGCGCCTCGTCGACCCGGTCGAGGTTGATGCGCTTGCCGATCTGCTCTTCCATCCACATGCGGGCACCACCGGCACCACAGCACATGGACCGTTCGCCGTGACGCGGCATCTCGGTGAGAGTCGATCCGGCGGCACCCATCAGCTCACGCGGGGCGTCGTAGACCTTGTTGTGGCGGCCGAGGTAGCAGGGGTCGTGGTAGGTGACGCCCTCGCCGAGCGGGGCGACCGGCACGAGCCGCTTCTCGCGGACCAGTCGGTTCAGCAGCTGCGTGTGGTGGACGACCTCGTACTTGGCGCCCAGCTGCGGGTACTCGTTGCCCAGCGCGTTGAAGCAGTGCGCACAGGTGACGACGACCTTCTTGCGCTGCTCGGGCGCCGTCGAGAAGACCTCGCCGAGCATCTCGATGTTCTGCTGCGCGAGCATCTGGAAGAGGAACTCGTTGCCGGCGCGTCGTGCGGAGTCACCGGTACAGGTCTCGCCCTCGCCGAGAACCATGAAGTTCACCGCGGCCATGTCGAGAAGCTCGGCGACGGCCTTGGTGGTCTTCTTCGCGCGGTCCTCGTAGGCGCCGGCGCAGCCGACCCAGAACAGGTATTCGAAGCCCTCGAACGACTCGACGTCCTTGCCGAAGACCGGGATCTCGATGTCCATCTCATCGATCCAGGCGGTACGCGCGGAGGCGTTCTGGCCCCACGGATTGCCCTTGTTCTCGAGGTTCTTGAACATGCCGGCCAGCTCGGTGGGGAAGTCCGACTCGATCAGGACCTGGTAGCGACGCATGTCGAGGATGTGGTCGACGTGCTCGATGTCGACCGGGCACTGCTCGACGCAGGCACCACAGGTGGTGCAGCTCCACAGGGTCTCGGTGTCGATGACCGCACCCAGCGCCTCGGGATCGAACTCGCCGTCCGCGGACTCGAGGCCCTCGCCGCCGCCGAGCCTGCCCTTGGACTCGCCGACGAGCTTGCGGGATGCCTCGGCACGAGCGGCCTCGGGGATCGCGTTGAGCTTGTCCTCGAGGACGTTGCCGTCGGCGTCGACCAGGCCGACCTCGTCCCCGCCCATGTCCTTGCGGCCACCGGCCATCAGGTACGGGGCCTTGGCGTTGCCGTGGTCGCGCAGCGACATGATGAGCAGCTTCGGGGACAGCGGCTTGCCGGTGTTCCAGGCCGGACACTGCGACTGGCAGCGGCCACATTCGGTACAGGTGGAGAAGTCGAGCCAGCCCTTCCAGGAGAAGTCCTCGATCTTGCCCGCACCGAAGGCGTCGACGTCGGGGTCGGCGGTCTCCATGTCGAGGACCTTGCCCTGGCTCATCATCGGCTTGGCGGCACCGAGGGCGACGCCGCCGTCGGCCTCACGCTTGAAGTAGATGTTGAAGAACGCCGAGAAGCGGTGCCAGGCGACGCCCCAGTCGGTGTTCAGACCGACGACGGCCAGCCACACCATGCCGCTCATCAGCTTGATGACCGCGAAGATCGACACCAGGGTCGGCGACTCGGGCAGGATCTTGGCGACCTGCATGGTGAAGAAATCGGAGTACGCGTTCGAGTGGTGGTACGTCGCGATCTTCGACGCCTTCACCAGGATCATGCCCAGACCCTCGAGCAGGACGACGGCCTCGACGAAGTAGGCCGCGCCGAAGCGGGAACCGGAGAATCGCGAGATGCGCTCGGGGACGCGCGGGTGGTTGAGCTGGCGGATGACGATCAGCACCATGATGCCGACGACCGTGCCGATGCCCAGCAGTTCGTCCCAGAGGTGCCACGCGAACGTGTCACCGAAGAGGGGCCAGTGGAACTCCGGGTTGATCGACTGGCCGTAGGCCTCGAACCACAGCAGGGCACCCCCCATGAAGCCGATCATCACCAGCCAGTGCGCCCAGCCCACCGTCCGGAACTTGACCATGCGGGTGTGGGCGATGAACTCCTTGATCATCGTTCCCAGACGCGGGAGTACCGGCCAGAATCGGGAACTGTCGACCTTCTGGCCGAGTTTGATGGTGCGGAACATCCGCACCACGCCGCCGAGGAACAAGTACCAACAGAAGAGGCTGATCACCGCTGCTGTGGTGCCGATGGCAATCGTCGTGGCTGTCACGGGCGCGTACCGGCCTTTCGTCTAGGTCGTCCGCCGCAGAGGAAGCGCACAGAGTGCGCAGGGCTCTCCCACAGGGCGGTGTACTACAGGTAACCGTAATTCGTCGCGCCGTCGGCGCGCTGCCAAGGTTGACCTAATTTTCGCTGGTCTATCTCACATCGAATGATACTCGCGAGTAACTTACTGTCGAGTCAGGGTGTCGAGGATCCCATTCGGCTCCCGCGGTCGGTCCGCGTCAGCGGACCCGGGCCACCTTCTCCAGCTCCTCGAGGGCTGTGTCGAGGTGGGTGAGCAGCCGCTGCAGGCTCGGGACCTGCGCACGAGCGCCTATCAGACCGAAGTTGACGTGATCGGCCGAACTGGTCACGGTGATGTTCAACGCCAGGCCCTCCATCGCGATCGAGACCGGGTAGACGCCGTCGAGTCGGGCGCCGTTCCAATAGAGCTGCTCCGACGGCCCGGGCACGTTGCTGATGATGATGTTGAACTGCGGCGGAACGTATTGGACGAAGCCGGGAACGGTCGCGAATGCGAGCGGCGCGAAATTGGCCGCGCCGAGAGCGAGCGCCTGCAGGGGCTTCAGGCCACGGACGACGTTCTTCGCCTGGCGAGCCGACGCGACGAGTGCATCGAGCCGGCGTTCGGGATCGGGTTGATCGGTGGCCAGGTCGACCATGATCGCGGTGACGGCGTTCCCGTCGCTGTCCCCGTCGGTGTGCATCGACACGGGCACGGCGGCGATCAGGGAGGAATCGGGCAGGGCATCCTGATCGATCAGGTACGAGCGCAGCGCACCCGAGCACATCGCGGCGATGACGTCGTTGAGCGTGATGTCCAGGACGTCGGCGACCGCCCGTAGGCGCTCCATCTCCCACTGCTGGGCGGCGAAGCGGCGGGCGCTGCCGATCGCCACGTCGAGGATGGTTCGCGGGGCGCGGGGCACCGGCGGCACGAAGTCCGGCTCCCGTACACCGGCGATGGCCACCTTCGCGGCCGCGGGTACGAGCCCGGCCACCTGCAGGCCGGCGTCGGCGATCCCGGAGATCCGCGACCTCAGCGTCGGCGCCGGTCGCGGACGCTTCTTCCCGGCGAGGGCCGGGTCCCAGGGTGCCGATCCGGATCGGTCATCGGGGTCCGGCGAGAGCATGCGCTGCAGCAGGCGAAGCGCTGACACCCCGTCGACGATGGAGTGGTGGATCTTGCTGTAGATCGCGATCCGGCCGTCCTCGAGGCCCTCGATGACGTGGATCTCCCACATCGGCCGGAACCGGTCGAGCAGGGTGCCGTGGTTCAGCGACACGTAGCGCAGCAGCTCGCGGACGCGGCCCGGGCGCGGCAGCACCGCACGGCGGACGTGGTAGTCGAAGTCGATCTCGTCGTCGTAGGTCCAGGCGAGGTTGCCGAGGATCGTGACCGGCGACGCCGGCCGCTTGCGGAACAGCGGATGGATCTCGCCACAGGAGGAGAAGGCCGCGATGACCTCCTCGGCGAGGTCGGCCGACGACTGGCCCTCCCGCGGTACGAACAACTGCAACCCGCCCACGTGCATGGGCTGCTCGCGCGTCTCGGCCAGCAGGAATATCGACGAGGTCACCGGCATGTACTGCATTCACACTCTTTTCCACGGTTGTCGGTTTACGCATCGGGCTGAGCGCGGCAGATGAATCCAGTATCGGTCCGTCACCACCGGCGCGGCGTCGAATGGTCATCTTGGGTGAGATGTGTTCGTGCACCTAGGTTGTACGGGTGAGGTCAGCAGCTCGTCTCGTCATGCCGGTGTTGCTGGTGGTCGTCGAACTGTGGATCGCCGTTGCGGCGACGTGGATGTACGCCGTGTCTGCGGACCGGATTCTCGGCGCCGGTCAGGTGCCGTCCGGTTCCACGCTCCTGGTGCTCGGTTCCCTCGTCGAGGACGGTTCTCCCGGGGACTACGTGCGCGGCCGGCTGGACACGGCGTCGGAGCTGTATCGCGACGGCCGTGCCATACGAATCATCAATTCCGGCAATGGTTCTCCCGAGGCGGGTGATGAACCCGCGGTGATGCGGGACTACCTCGAAGCCGCGGGCGTACCGGCGCAGGTGATTCTCGACGACCCGTCGGGGTTCGACACCGCGGCGAGCTGCCGCCGCGCGCGGGAGGTGTTCGGTGTGCGGGCGCTGCTCATCGTCACTCAGGACTTCCACCTGAGGCGTGCCATCGCGCTGTGCCGCGGAGAAGGCGTGGACGCCCGTGGTGTTGTCGCTGAATGTGATTGTCCGTCATGGACATTGGTGCGCAATCACATTCGCGAGACGGTGTTCGCGGGTCCGCGTGCGCTGCTGACGGCGATCGGCTGAGGTGAATCACCGCGGCTGGGGTCGACGACGCTTCATAGGTTAGGCTGCGCATGCTGGCGGGCGACAGAGTCGACCGCATGACCTCCACAGAAGGGTGGAACAGGTGGAAGCCAAGAGATGGGCCCGACGAGTGATCGCGATCGGCGCAGCGGCGATCGTTGCGGCCGGATTGCTCGCCGCCTGTGGAGGTGGCGACACATCGGGAGACGACGAGACCCTGGTCCTGTACTCGGGTCGTTCGGAGTCGCTGGTCGGTCCGCTCGTCGAGCGCATCGGGGGCACGATCCCGGTGACAGCCGGGTATGACAAGAAGGCCGCCCAGATTCTCGAGGAAGGCGACCGGTCGCCGGCCGACCTGTTCTTCGCGCAGGATGCCGGTGAGCTGGGTGCTCTTGCCGACGCCGGTCTGCTCGAGCCGCTGCCCGCCGACATCGCCGCGAACATCCCGGAGGCCTATCGGTCCGAGACGGGTACCTGGGTGTCCACCTCCGCACGTTCGCGTGTGCTGATCTACGACCCGCGCCAGCTGCCCGCAGCCCAGCTGCCTGCCGGCATCGACGGCCTGCTCGCACCGGAGATGCGCGGAAAGGTCGGCTATGCGCCGACCAATGCTTCCTTCAAGTCCTTCGTGACGGCTCTGCGACTGACCCGCGGTGACGCGGGTGCGCGGGACTGGCTCACCGCATTTCTGGCGAACGACCCCAAGTCTTTCGACGGCAACGGCCCGATCGTCGAGGCTGTGAACAGCGGTCAGCTCGCCGCGGGCCTCACCAATCACTACTACTGGGTTCAGGAAGTGCAGGAGAAGGGGATCGAGAACGTGCCCGGTCGACTCCACTTCTTCTCCGACGGCGACCCCGGCGCGCTGGTGAATGTCGCGGCGATCGGTGTGTTGAAGACGGCATCCGACAAGGAGCAGGCTTTCGAGTTCATCCGGCAGCTGCTGACGCCCGAAACCCAGACGTACTTCGCGACCGAGGTCGGCGAGTATCCGGTGATCGGCAACGAGCCGCTTCCGGTCCCGGGGCTGCCGACCCTGGACCAGTTGTCGCCGCCGCAGATCACGCTCGACGAGCTCGCCGACGTCGCGGGGACCGACAAACTGCTGAACGAGGTCGGCGCTGTCTGATCTGTTGACCCGCATTCGAATTCGTCCCGGCCAGAGAACGCGGTCGGGACGAATTCTGTTGGGGTCGGTCAGTGTCGTGATCGCGTTGCTGCTGATCACCCCTGCGGTTTATCTCGTGATTCGGGTTGTGGGGATCGGCATCGATGAGGCGGTCGCGCTTCTGTTCCGGCCCCGCACGGGGCAACTGCTCTGGCGCACGGCGCAACTCGCGGTCATCGTGACGTGTGCGTCGATCGTGGTGGGTGTGGGGTTGGCGTGGTGCGTGGCCCACGGCGTCCGCCGCGGACGCGCGGTGGTCATCGCGCTGCTGGCTGCACCACTCGCGATCCCGTCCTACGTGTCGGGGTTCGTGTGGGTCCGGCTGTTCCCCGGATTCGAAGGGTTGTGGGCCGCGGCGCTGGTGTTGACCCTGGCGTGCTATCCCCTCGTCATGCTGCCGGTCATGGCGGTGATCTCCGGGACCGGACGGGCGGACGAGGACGCCGCGCGCACCCTCGGGTGTGGACCGGCCGGAGCGTTCCTGCGTGTCACGCTCCCACGCATCCGTCCCGTCGTGATTGCCGGCGCGCTGCTGGTCGCGCTCTACGCGATCAGTGATTTCGGCGGTCCTGCCATCGTGCGCTTCGAGCCGTTCACGGTGGGGATCTACAACGCCTACAACGGAACCCTGGACCGATCGGTCGCCGCCTTGTACGGTCTCGTGCTCGCCCTGATCGCCGTGGTGCTCGCAGTGGCCGAACGCCGCATGCGCCGCGATGTCGACTCCGGGTCCACGCCGCTGCGAGCGCGACAGGTCCAGGACCGACCGGTGGCCTGGGGTGTCGTCATGTCCGTCGTCATGGTGGGCGTCTGTGTGCCCGTTGTCGGGTTGTGCACGGAGATCAGCGAATCCCAGCGACTCGGCTTCGACGATCTCGGTGACCTGCTCGCCTGGGTGGGGCCGTATGCGGGCACCACGATGGAGTTGTCGGTCCAGGCCGCGATGGTGATCGTGCTCCTGGCCCTGCCGTTGGCGTTCTTCGTATCCCGGCCGCGCACACGGACCGGTGACGCCGTCGAGGTGGTCTCTTACCTCGGATACACGCTGCCCGGCGTGACGGTCGCCCTGTCGATGGTGTTCCTGGGTACCCGGCTCCTGCCCGATTACTACCTGACCGCGGCGATGCTCATCGCGACCTACGCGGTCCTCTTCCTGCCTGTGTGCCTGGGGCCGGTCCGCTCCGGGGTCGATGCGATCCCGCCGCAGATGGCGGAGGTGTCGCGGACCCTCCGAGCGGGACCGGTGGCCACCGCAGTCCGCGTCCAGTTGCCACTGCTGGCGCCGGCCGTCCTGGCCGGCGCGGCGCTGGCATTCCTCTCGGTGGCCAAGGAACTACCCGCCACCTTGATGCTGGCGCCGATCGGCACCAGGACCCTCGCGACCGACATGTGGAGTCTCAACAACGACATGAACTACGGGCGTGCGGCAGTCCTGGGTCTGGTTCTCATCGTCGTCGCCTCGATACCCACCGCGGCACTGTCCGCGCTGTTCGGAAAGGCCGGTGGCCGGTGAGTGACACGTCACTGAATGACGCAGTGCGAGTGGAGGACATCTCGGTCGTCTTCGGCGACACGACGGTCCTCGACGGGGTGTCGCTCGAGGTGCCGGCAGGTTCGATCACCGCGGTGATCGGGCCGTCGGGATGCGGCAAGACGACGTTGCTGCGGACGATCGCCGGTCTGGAGCCCATTCGATCGGGGCGCATCGAGATCGGCGGAACCGAGGTCGCCGCGGTCCGAACGGACGGGACACGTCGTGTCGATGTGCCCACCGAGAAGCGCAGCTTCGGCCTCGTGCCGCAGGAGGGTGCACTCTTCGGGAACCTGAGCGTGGCGGGGAACATCGGGTTCGGGCTGGGGCCGTGGTGGCGCCGGACCCCTGGCCGTGCAACGCGGATCACCGAATTGCTCGACGTCGTCGGGCTCAGCGAGTTGCGTGCGCGCCGTCCCAGTGAGCTCTCCGGCGGCCAGCGGCAGCGGGTGGCATTGGCACGGGCGCTCGCCCCCCGCCCGGCGGTTATCGGTCTCGACGAGCCGTTCTCCGCGCTCGATGCGCAGCTGCGTACGCGCCTGCGTCGTCATGTCCGCGACACCATTCTGGCCGACGGCGCCAGTGGCCTCCTCGTCACACACGACCGTGAAGAGGCGATGTCGATGGCCGACCGCATCGTCGTGCTGATGGCCGGGCGGGTACGGCAGGTGGGGCCCCCGGAAGGGATCTATCTCGAACCGGTCGACATCGAGGTCGCGCGGATGTTCGGCGAGGTGTCGGAACTCCCCGGCGAGGCTCGCGGCGGCCGAGTGCAGTGTGGTGCCGGCGTGCTGCGGTTGCGCCAATCGGCGTGTGGGCCGGGCACGGTGCTACTGCGGCCGGGCGATCTGGAGATCGTGACCGGCACCGGCAGCGGAGACAGCACGGGAAGTCCCGACGGCGTCGACCGCGGTCACGGGAGAGTGCTCGCGGTCACGCCGTGCGGTGATCACATCGAGGTCGGGCTGTCGGTGTTGCCGGTTGCCGATGGTGATGAGCACGGCGCGGCGGCTGAGCTCACCGTCCGCGCCGAGCCGGAATGGGCAGGCGCTCCGGGAGATCGGGTCACCTACCGGCAGCGGCGTCCGGTGCATTTCCGTCCCAGCGCCTGAGGCCGCTTCACCACCAGCCGGTCGTCTTCTGCAGATCCGCTTCCATCGCCGGGATGAGGCTGCGCACGAAGGTCGCGGACAGATGGTGGAAGTCGTGCCACATCAAGATGTTCCCGACGACCGCCGGGCAGTAGGTGTCGTCGCACATCGCGTCGGTGTAGTCCAGGAACGTCATGTTCGGGAACTCGTCGGCCAGAGCGGCGGCCGGGTCGGTCGGTGCCATGGCCTGTGCGCGCGAGACGCCGCACACCTCGGGCTTGCGACCGCTGGCGAGGCACTCCGGCGGCTTGAGCTGGCCGGTCGACCACGGGTTGTCGCGGATGCCGATGACCTTCTGACCACGGTCGCGGAACTGGGCGAAGATCTCCTTGTAATCCTTGGGCACGCTGTCGCCCCTGGCGGATCCCTCGGGCGGACGAGTCGAGGTGGTGAACACGTAGTCCGGCTTGTCCACGGCGAGGCGGTCCATCACCCGTCGGGACCAGTCGTTGCACTGGTAGTACTTCTGGCCGAACCAGGTGAAGACGTGCTCGGTGGTGAGCGCACAGCCCACCTTGAGGTACGTCGTGACGCGGAAGTTGTGCCGCTTGCCGATCTCGTTGAGCGCGGTGATCCACTGCTCGGCGTGGGAACCGCCCACCAGGGCGATGGTGCGGGTGGCGGTCACGTCGCCGTAGTACCCGACCTTGATCGTCGGGTCCTTCCAACCGCTGATGATGGAGTCGTAGGAGGTGATCGGCCAGTCCATGTCGACCACGTCCGGACTCGGCTGGGCGGTCACCTTAGGGACCGGCGCACCGTCGAGGAAGGCGCGGCCGCCGGGGTAGAGGCGAGGGTCGAGGTTCTCGGTGTCGAGGGTCGCGTTCGCGGCGTCGCGCTGCCAGGTCACCGCGGCACTGCCGGCGGCAACGCTGATGATCAACAGAACCGCGAGGAGAGCTCCGCGGTAGCCGCGCGAGTTCTGGAATCCCGGCTTGGTCGTCTTCCCGGGCCTCGTCTTCTCGACGGTCGCCGCCTTGTCGACTGCCGATGACTCGTCGGTCTTCGTGCGCCGGATCGACCCGGAACGCAGCGGTGCCTCGACGTACTTGGTGGTCAGCCAGGCGATCAGCACGGAGACGCCCAGGATTCCGGTGCCCTCGAGCCAGGACACCTCGTCCTGATAGCGCCACGCCATGTAGAAGATCAGCAGCGGCCAGTGCCACAGGTAGAGCGAGTAGGCGATGGAGCCGAGCCAGACCAGTTGCGGATGCGCGAGCCCGCGACTCACCGGGGCCTGTCCCTTGGCCGGGCGGGCGGTGGCCGGAGAGCCGGCCCAGATCAGGATGAGCGTCGCGCCCACGGGCACGAGCGCCCACGCCGCGGGGTACTCCTGGACTCCGGCGATCCACCAGCCGCAGGTGATGATCAGACCGAGAGCGATGATGCTCAGCAGGTTTCGCATCCGGGCGGACAGCGCCAGCTTCGGCATCCACACCGCGAGCAGACCGCCGGCGAGCGGCTCCCAGAGGCGGGCGACGGTGTCGTAATAGGTGAACGGCTGGTTGATGCCGTGGCGGTAGTTGGCCCACGCGAAGGACGCCAGCGCGACGCCCAGCAGCGCCGACCCGACGACACCGCGCACGACCTGAGTCCGGCGGAATAAGGCGATCCGGCGGGGCAGCGCGCGCAGTACACCACCGAGTGCGAGCGCGCACAGCAGCGTGAGCAGGAAGAACTGGCCCTGCATCGACATCGACCAGAGGTGCTGCATCGGGCTGTTCGCGGAGTCGGCGGCCGCATAGTCCTGCGACTCGAAGGCGAGATGCCAGTTCTGGTAGTACAGGGCGCTGGCCTGCAGTTCGGCACCCAGCGGCCCCCACCGCGTGGTCGGCATGACCAGCGCGATCATCGCCGTGACGAATGCGAGGACCAGGAGCAGCGCGGGCAGCAACCGGCGGACGAGGCGCCAGAAGCGCGGCCACGGGTTGATCGCGGCGCCCCAGGACGCCGAGACCGGCTGAGTCGCGAGGACGTGCTTGAGCAGCGACGCGACGAAGAAATAGCCGGACAGCGTCAGGAAGACGTCGACGCCGCCGGAGACCCGGCCGAACCAGACGTGGAAGACCGCGACCAGCGCGATCGCGATGCCGCGCAGGCCGTCGAGGTCGAGGCGATAGCCCGAGGTGTTACCGGTCGCGGCGTCCTCGTTGGGCGTCGCGACGACCGGGGTCACTTCGGGAACGGGCGTGCGCACAGAGGGCGATGGTACTTGCCGGCGGCCCGGCCACGCCGCCCATGCGGCGGGTGTCGGCGGACGCACAGGTGGTTCGCAGGTTCGCGATCTGCCGCGCCGACCTCGGAATACGGCCGTACCCTCGGAAGATCGCCGGCGAACCGCAGTGTGAGGAGTTGCATGCTGATCTACACGATGGGTGTCTCGGTGGACGGCTTCATCCACGATCGCGACGGCGACTTCAGCTGGCCGGGACACACCGACGAGCTCTTCGCCTTCCACACCGACCGTGTGGGCAGCCTCGGCGCGACGATCCTCGGCCGTCGGTTGTACGAGACGATGCGGGTCTGGGAAACCGACCCGGGGATGCGCGACACCGAAGCGGGCGCCGTCTTCGCCGACATCTGGACCGCGCTGCCCAAGGTCGTCTTCAGCCGAACCCTCCACACCGTGGAGGGCAATGCCAGACTCGCCAGTGCGCCCCTCGCCGATTCGGTCGCGGAGGTCGTCGCCTCCACGGATCGCGACGTCGAGATCGGTGGTGCGGATCTCGCGTCGCAGGCGTTCGAACTCGGACTGGTCGACGAGTTGCGGATCTTCCGGTTCCCGGTCGTCGTCGGCGGCGGCACCCCGTTGCTGCCGCCGGTCACCGACCGGGTCGATCTCGATCTGGTGGAGTCCAGACAGTTCGGTGCCATCGTCCACGAGCGATATCAGGTGCGTCGACCCCACCGGTGAGACGTCCGATGGTCCGCGACCAGCGGAGTCGTCGATCTGTGCCACCCATTCGTTCGTGCTGCGTCTAACCCTTCAGCCACGACGATCCCCCCGGCACCCTGTCTCCCAGTCATCACGTGCACCACATGCAACCGATCAGGGAGACATACATGACGACACGACGATCCGCCGCGATCATCGGGGCGGGCCTGGCCGGGACCTCCGCGGGTCTCGGCCTTCTCGACGCCGGCTTCGACGTCACGATCTACAGCGACCGCGACCGTGAGACCCTGCGCAACAAGGTCCCGCCGACCGGCGTGGGCGTCTACTTCGGCAAGTCCCGCGAGTGGGACGCCGAGATCATCGAGGACCTCTACGAGGTCAGCAACACCACCGGTATGAGTGCTCGCCTGTACGGGGGTTCCGGTGCGGACCGCGCCCCCGTCCTGGAGTTCGACCCCGACTACGGGTATGTCGCCCAGGCCGTCGACCTCCGTTTGCGCGCCGATGATCGCCTCGGTCGTTTCCTGGACCGCGGCGGGCGTTTCGAGGTCACCACCGTCGACGTCGACCGGCTCGACGAGATCGCCGCCGCGGCCGACCTGACGCTCGTCGCCACCGGCAAGGGCGGATTGTCGACGCTGTTCCCGGTCGACGAGTCGCGCACCCACTACCGCGAACCGCAGCGTCGCCTGCTGCAGGTCACGCTCACCGGCGTCGACCACGGCTCGGATGTCTTCTCCTACCGCAGCGCCGCCGGTGCCGGCCACTCGCTGTACAACCTCGACAGCGAGAACGGTGAGCTGTTCGTCGGCCCGTTCCTGCACAAGGATGTCGGCGCGACCTGGTCGTTCATCGTGTTCGCCAAGCCGTCGGGTGCGTGGGCCCCGCGCCTCGACGACGTCCACGACGCCGTGACCGCCCGCCGGACGATTGCCGGGATCTTCCAGGAGTTCTTCCCCGAGGACGCTCCCGTCATCGAGCAGCTCGACGTCATCGAGTCCGATCCGGTGTCGTGGCTGAAGGGTGCGGTCACCCCGACCGTGCGTCAGGCCGTGGCAACCACCACGAGCGGACATCCCGTTGCCGCGATCGGCGACACCGCCATCGCCGTCGACCCGGTCGCCGGCCAGGGAGCGCAGAACACGGTCATCCAGGTCGCCGAGCTGGTGAAGGCCGCCCGTGCGCACGACGGTGAGTTCACCGCGGACTGGCTGGCGGAAGAGTTCGACAAGCACTGGGAGCGTCGCGGCCACGCCGCCGTCGAGGTCACCCGGCTCTTCCTGGGCGATCCCGATTACGCGACGCACGCGGAGTTGTCGTTTCCGGCGGCCGCAGTCAGTCCGGCCATCGCTCAGGCGCTGTTCGGCCTGCTCTCCGACCCCAATCCGCTGCTCGGTCTGCGGACCCGCGAGGATGTCGAGGGCTTCATCACCGCGGTGGCAGGGGAGCCGCATGATCAGGTCCTCGCCCGCTTCGCGCCGGCCGGACGGTTCAGCAGCGCCGCACCGGCGGCCGTGACCGTCTGACGTCCGGATTCCGTTGCGCTGACCACCAGTCGATCCGCACCCCGATCGCGTTCCCGGACGCAGTCGGGGTGCGGTCGCGTGTGACACCCGGCCCGGATATGTCACATGAGATGTGATACGAACAACAGCGTCTGTTGTGCCGGAACGCAGAGGGGGAGCACGTGAAGACGGGTTGGACCTTGACCGACGCGCCGCCACAGACCGGGCGGGTGGCCGTGGTCACCGGCGCCAACGGAGGGATCGGCCGGGAAGCCGCGCGCGGGCTCGCCACCCTCGGCGCCACCGTCGTGCTGGCCTGCCGCAACCCCGAGACCTCGGCCGTCGCGCGCGATGACATCGTCGCAGAGGTCCCGGGTGCCGAGTTGGAGATCGTCGACCTCGACCTCGCCAGTCTCGACTCCGTCCGCGCAGCCGCCGAGGAGATCGGGCGACGCCACCCCCGCATCGACGTACTGGTGAACAACGCCGGCGTCATGCGCGCGCAGCGCGACCTGACCCCCGACGGTTTCGAGATGGACTTCGGTACCAACTTCCTCGGTCATTACGCGCTCACGGGGTTGCTGATGGACCGGCTCCTCGCGACCGACGCCGCGCGGATCGTCACCGTCGGCAGTCACGCGCACCGCGCCGGCACCATCGACTTCTCCGATCTTCCGATGGATCGCACGTTCACCAGCGCCGGTGCGTACTCACGCGCCAAGCTCGCCCAGATGCTGTTCGCACTCGAACTCGACCGTCGGCTGAGAACAGCGGGGCTCCAAGCGATCTCACTCGCCGCCCATCCCGGTGGCACGAGGACCGGCGTGATGCGCGAGCAGAACAAGTTCCTGCAGTGGGCCTATCACGCACCGTCGCTGCGGTGGCTCACCGATCGGTTCATCATGGACCCGCCCGAGGGTGCGTTGCCCATCCTGCGTGCAGCGACCGACCCGAAGGTCTCGGGAGGCCAGTATTACGGCCCCACCGGAAGTTTCGGTCTCGCCGGTCCGCCGGTACTGGTCGAACCGTCGCCGAAGGCGAAGGATCGCGCGGTCGCGGAGCGGTTGTGGGACATCGGCGCGGAGCTCACCGGCGTCAGTATCGACCTCGGCTGAAGGGGATTCCCGAAGAAGTCTCGAGGGAGGGATTCTCGAGGGTGGGTTCGCCGAGGTCGACACCGATCCCGCACCGACTCACAACGTGAAGCGGCCGGCGAAGCTCCGAAGCGGAAGGTCGGCACTGGTCACGATCCCGGGCGGGGCCGCGACCACCGACCGGATCGAGTTGAGTGCGGGCAGGCCGGTGACGGTCATGCCGATCGACGCGAAGTTCTCCGGCTTGGACAGGTCGAATCCCTTGCGCGGGAAGATCATGTGCTTGGAGTAGATGTTGGGGTCGCCGGTGACCTGGGTGATGTAGCAGGCCTGGATGTTCCACGAAGGGTCGGTGTGCGGCGTCATCTGCCATTCCAGGTGGGACTCGACGCGAGGCACACCGTCGACCATGCCCTGGTACTTGATGTAGCTGCCGCCCAGTGACCCGGCCGGGAGCTGATACCAGCCGAGGTCGACGTCCTTGGTGCAGGCGCCCAATTCGTAGGAGAACGTGACCTCGTCGAGTTCGAGATCGAAGGCGTCGGCCATGAGATACACGGAGTCGGCGAAGACGGCGGTGTACTTGTACAACGAGTCCGGGATGCTCGGGTCGTCGACGGGCAGGCCGTAGCCGACCGCCTTCCACGTGTCGACCGAGTGATGGCAGGAGACGTCCACCGACTCGGTGACCGTGACGTTCTCGATCTCGGCGACGTCGGCGGTGTGCACGATCCCGAGGATCTGGGCCAGGCCGGGGTTCATCCCGGTCCCGTAGAAGGTCGCGCCGCCCTTCGCGCAGGCCTCGGCGATGACCTCGCTGACCTTTCGTCCGGAGTGGTGCGGATGGTTGGTGTCCCGGTGGAAGCCCGTGATCCAGTCGGCGGTCGTCACGATGTTGATCCCGGCCTCGAGGATCTGAACGTACAGATCCTCGTCGGGGAACACGCCGTGGAACGTGAGCACGTCGGGCCGTGCCGCGATGATCTCCTCGACCGTCCCGGTCGCGATCACCCCGACCGGCCCGATGCCGACGATCTCACCGGCGTCCCGGCCGATCTTGTCCGTCGTATAGCAGTGCAGGCCAACCAGTTCCAGGTCGGGATGATTGCGGATTCGATCGATCATCTCGGTGCCCAGATTGCCGGTGGCGACCTGGAAGACCCGGACTCGCTCGGGTGTGGTCATCGGTGAGATCCTTTCGGGGCGGGCTGGGATCACGGCTGCGCTGCCGCGCGGGAATCGGTATGCGCTGCCGCGCGGAGGGCATCGAGTTCGGAGCGCCGGATGCGGACGAACTCGTCGGCCGACGCGCCGCCGTCGGGATAGAACTGCCGGGCCCATTGCCGCAGTGCGGTGAAGCCGTCGAACTCCTTGCGGGACAGCGCAGGTGGATCGGAATAGCGCTGATGTGCCCAGATGTCGATGTCGGCGGCGAACTGTTCGATCACCAGGTCGGCCATCGTCTTTCCGTACCGGGTGATCTCGCCGTTCTCCTCGCCGGGCTTGCGTCCGATCCAGACGGTGAACCGCACGTCGGAGGTGTGCTCGTCGACGGGGGTCACGGCGGGCATCGTGCGGTTGTCGACCATGCCCCAGCTCTTGGTGACCGAGCAGCCGAGGCCGGCGTTGATGGATTCGACTCCGCTGGTGGCGCTTTCGAGGGTCGCGCCCTCATCGAAGGCGATGGTGAAGTCCACGTAGGACACCGGTCCGGAGAAGTCGTGCCGGGTGAAGTCCGGCATGAACGGCGTCTTGTGGACGAACTTGAAATGGGCGAAGTCGACGCCGTTCTCCATGATGTACTGCGGGTGGATCTCGAGCCCCGGCCGGAACAGTGTCGCCGCGGGAACCGGCGGATAGTAGTCGGCGGCGGTGGTCCCCCCGCCGTTGTCGCTGTCGAAGTCGGCGAAGATGTCGGGAACGTCGAAGTACGGTGGCCGTCCGTCGACGTCGTGCCAGATCCACACCGCCTCATTGCGTTCGACGACCCGGTAGCTGCGGATGCGCCGGCCTTTGTTGGGGTGGTTCTCGTACGGGATGCAGACGTTGCGGCCCTCGCGGTTCCACTCCCACCCGTGGAAGGGGCACACCAGGTTCTCGCCCTCCACGTGGCCGCCGTGACCGAGGTGGGCGCCGAGGTGCTCGCAGTAGGCGTCGAAGACGGAGATATGTCCCGACCGCGATCTCCACGCGACCATCTCGCGTCCGAAGTACTTCATCGTGCGCACGGTGCCGACGGCGATCTCCGTCGACCATGCGACCTGAAACCACCCGGTGGGTGTCATCGACAGCGGCGTTCTCGCCATGCGGTCACGGTAGGACCGGCCGGCCCAGAATGCAAGAGGGCTCTGTGAAAAGTCTCCGAGACGGTGTTCTCGTGGTGGTTTGAGTGCCGCCTGGTTTGGTTACTCGTGTGTCAAACAATTCTTCAAACGAAACTGTTGGAACGCTGGGCGCCGGTTTGTATCATCAGCCGGTACTGTGACGCGAGTTACAGTGATGACGTCGGGAGGCCGAGATGAACGCAGGTGGCGCGTTGGGCGTTGCACGATTGGCCGCGGCCGGAGCGCTGTTGACCGGTCTGGTCCGACCAGCCGAGGCTCGCCGCCGGCTGCGTAGCCAACAGTACGAGAACGCGCTGTTCAACTCGCGCGAGCCCGAGCGCACCTCGTGGGCGCTCACCGACGACGGTGCCCGGCTCCGGGTCCACCACTACGGTTCGGCGGAGGCGCCGGTGCTGGTGCTGATCCACGGGTGGTCGTGCTGCATCGAATACTGGAACCCGCAGATCAACGCCCTCGCCGAGCGCTACCACGTCATCGCCTACGACCAGCGCGGCCACGGCGAGAGCACCTGGGGCAAGCGCAAATTCGACGCCGATGTCCTGGCCGATGACCTGCAGACGGTGGTCGAGCAGGCCGTGCCGGACTCGTCGAAAGCTGTCTTCGTCGGCCACAGCATGGGTGGCATCACCGTGCAGGCCTGGGCTCACCGTCATCAAGACAGGGTCGAAGAGCGTGCTGCGGCATTGGTTCTCGCAAACACGACGTGGGGCGGGATAGCTGCCGAGACCCGCGTCCTGCCCTTGCTCAACAACCCGCTCAAGGCTCCGCTCTGGCTCGGCCAGGCCGCTCTGGCCATACCGTTCCCGTTTCCCGGAGGCCGGGTCGCGCGGAGTCTCGTCCGGACCCGCATACTCAACGGTCGTGCGGCGACCATCGACCATGCCGCGTTCGTGCTCGCGATGACCCGCTCCTGCAGCCCTGCGGCACGGGCGAAGGCTGCGGTCGCGCTCGTCGAACTGGCCCTCGGTCCGGTGGGGGCCGAAGCGATCACGGTACCCACCACGGTCATCGGCGGCCGCCACGACCTGCTGCTTCCCCATGCGATGACCCAGCGCATCGCGCACACGCTCTCGATCCGCGGATATCTCGACCAGCTCGTCGTGTTCGACACCGGCCATGCCTCCAACATCGAGGCCGCCGAGGACTTCACCGCGGAGATCCACCGGGTCATGTACTCGGTCTCGACTCCTCCGGAGGTGGAGGGCGCCGCGAGCTGAGTCGTCCCGGAGTCACTCCCCGGTTCGCCGATACGGAGACGTCATGACCGACTACGGACAACCGTTGCGCTTCGGGTTCTTTCCGAGTCCACGTGCCGACCGCGCCGACGACCTGTTGCGGCTTGTCGGCACCGCCGAGGACGCGGGTCTCGACCTCGTCAGCGTGCAGGACCATCCCTACCAGCGACGCTTCCTCGACACCTGGACACTGTTGTCCGTCATCGGCGCGCGCACGACATCGATCAGGTTGTCGCCCAACGTCGCCAACCTGCCACTGCGTCCGCCGGTGATGCTGGCCAAGGCGGCGGCGAGCCTCGACATCCTGACCGGGGGCCGCGCCGAACTCGGTCTGGGTGCCGGGGCATTCTGGGACGGTGTGGTCGCCGCGGGCGGGCCCCGCCGGTCGCCGGGCGAGGCGGTCGACGCGCTGGCCGAGGCGATCACCGTGATGCGGGCCTTCTGGTCCGGTGGCACAGTCGATCTCGACGGCGAGTTCTATCCCGTCCACGGTCTGCACGCCGGACCCGCTCCAGCTCACGACATCCCGATCTGGCTCGGCGCGTTGGGTCCCCGGATGTTGAGACTGACCGGAGAAGTCGCCGACGCCTGGGTTCCCAGCCTGCAGTTCGTCCCGCCGGACCAGATCGCCGAAAAATCGATGGTCATCGACGATGCGGCCCGTGCGGCCGGTCGTGACCCCGCGGAGATCACCCGGATCTACAACATCGCGGGTACTTTCGGTTCCGGCGACGGACTACTCGCCGGCACCCCTGCGCAGTGGGCCGAGCAGCTCACCGATCTCACGGTCACCCTCGGGATGAGCACATACGTCCTGGCCACCGATGATCCTGACGATCTGGCCAGGTTCGCGAACGAGGTGGCGCCGGCCGTCCGTGAACTCGTCGCCGCCGAACGCCAGGGCTGAACGCCCGAGCGGCTACCATCGGCGATCATGGCACCCGTCGACGCCCGCACCCCGACCGGTACGCCGGTGCGCGGTGCGCGGCGTGCGAATCGTCGTGGGCAGGCCACCCGCGACGCGATGCTCGACGCCGCGATCAGCTCGCTGGCCTCCGGCGACCCGTCGTCGGTGTCCGGCAACCGGATAGCCAAGGACATCGGGGCCACGTGGGGTGCGATCAAGTACCAGTTCAACGACATCGACGGTCTCTGGGCGGCCGTGCTGCATCGGACCGCCGAACAACGCGGCGACCTCCCGGTCAGTGTGAAACCCGAAGCGCCACTGGCGGAACGGGTGGAGGCGATCATCGACCTCATGTACGAGGGGCTGACGGCCCCCGAGTCGCGCGCCATCGAGACGCTGCGGGCCGCCCTTCCGCGGGATCCTGACGAACTGCGGCGGCTGTTCCCCAAGGCCGCGGCCGAGCTCGCCTCGTGGGGGCCGTCGTGGACCGACTCCTGTCAGCGGGCCTTCGCCGATCTCGACGTCGATCCCGACCGGGTTCGCGAGGTCGCGGCATTCCTGCCCGGGGCGATGCGAGGTCTGGTGTCGGAGAAGCAACTGGGCAGCTTCCAGGATCAGCAACTGGCGCGCCGCGGTCTCGCACGGGCGATAGTGGCGCTGCTCGCCGGCTGAGTCAGACCTCACGCTCGGGATCGGTGAAACGCGCGACCTCTTCCGGTCCGATCACGGCCCATACGGTCTTGCCGGTTCCGCGGGGCGTGTAGCTCCACTGGCGGCTCAACGTGGTGAGCACCGCGAGTCCGGACGCGGCCCGGGTATGACCGTGCTCGTCCTCGACTCGCGCGGGGACGTCCGAGCTGTCATCGCTGACGGCGACGAACAGCTGGTCGGAGCCGCGCACCTCG
Source organism: Gordonia sp. GONU (assembly GCF_024733855.1). NCBI lineage: Bacteria > Bacillati > Actinomycetota > Actinomycetes > Mycobacteriales > Gordoniaceae > Gordonia > Gordonia sp. GONU. Next base: position 12,438 of record NZ_JANRHB010000021.1, on the reverse strand, counting down.
ATCGCGATCTCGGGGTCGGCAGACGTGTGCACCAGGGCATTTCGCACCAGGACGGTGGTCAGCACGAGTGCCAGCGAGACGAAATCGCGGTCCCACTTGCCGACTGCATCCGCAACGGCCGCCCGTGCCGCGGCGATCGGCGAACCGATGTCGCGACGGATCGTGGTGGGCGGATGAGCCACGCGGCACTGGTCAGCACTTTCCACGCCGACGGCGCCGGCACTGTCAGTGCGCGGATGTCGATGACAAGGCATCCCGGTGCGCTGGAGGCCGCCGTCACGATGGCGTCCCGCACATGCAGGTAGCTGTCGGAGTCGAGGACACCGGACACTTCCAGAACGGTGGCCGGCTCCCGGTGCGTCGACTGCACGGAAAGATCGTCGGTGCTCATCGTCAGTCCTCGCGATGGTGGTCGTGTCGATGCTGTGCGGCGTTCGGCGAACGGGTACCCATCGACGCGGGATGTATGCACGCCCGGCGTTTCGGCCACCGGATGGCCGTGGGTGGCGCGACCGCCGAGCTCTCGCATTCGTCCGGCGATGTGGTCAGCGCGGTCGCCTCCGCACACCAGGGGGTGATGCTCTGGGCTGACGGAGATGCCACGACCCAGTACGTCCGGGTTCCGCTCGATGACATGATCGAGCAGTCGCTCTCGGCGCACGGAACCGTCGTCAATCTCGACATCGACGACGCGGCAGACGAACCCATGCGCGCCGGTGTAGAAGCCGCCATCGCGGAGGCCACCCGCGTGCTGGTGTCGTCCCGCGCTGTCACACGATTCGAATAGCCGCCTTTGCCGTGTGGATCATCGGGTGGCGCAACAACTTCAAGGTCATGGAGAACGTGACCGGTTTGGTGGGGCTGTGCCTTGCGGCTTTCGGGGTGGCCTTCTTCCTGTTGCAGCCTCCGTGGGGGCAGGTGGTCGTTCGCACGCGAGTCGAAAGGTGTCCCGACGCACCACGATCGATGTTCGAATCCACTTCTTGGACAGGCAGATCCATGACCGGGACGGGGTGCCGATTGGTGTCGTCGACGATGTCGAGATCGAGATCCGCGACGACGGGCCGCCCCACGTCTCGGCAGCTCCTCAGTGGTCGTGCCCTGCTGTACCGCATGCTCGGCGGGGGACCGCATGTCGACGAGCTCGATCGCATCCCGATCGACCGCGTGCGCGACATCGATGTGACGGTCGACCTCGAGGAGTCTCAGGAGGACCTGGAGCTGGCGTGGCCGGAGCGCTGGTGCCGGGATCACATCATTTCTGATTCCGTGGGGTGACGTCACTCGAGTCGATGGCGACGGTGTTCTCGTCCGGGACGGCCACCGCCGGCTCGATGCCTCGCTCTCGACCAGCTGACGGGTCTGCGGAGCCGGAAGTCTTCGTTTTGCCGCGCTTGTGCGCGGGTACCCGCTGCCCGCGGCAGCATCTCATGTGGCTGCCGCAGGCAGGGATCGATGTGCCCTGCGAGCAAGGTACTCGACGAAGGGAGAGCCGTTGCCGTCATCGCCAGGGACCGACGATCGCGAAACCGCGCCTGCGCCGCGCCTCGCCACCGCCGGCGTGCTGGACACCGCACGCATCATCGGCGGGGTGCTGACGCCGATCGTGTCCGAAGGGGTCCTCGCCAGGCGCAAAGCGTTGGTGCGCCTCGGCGGGCGGTTGGACACCCACGCACGTGCGGCCCGGATCCTCGATGACATCCGCGAGAGATACGAGGCCGACGCGCTGCGCCTGCGGTTCCCGCGAGCCATGGTCGTGGCCCTGCGTCCGATCGCGGTCCAGACGATCCTCGCCGCGACCCCCGACCCGTTCACCTCGGCGACCCGGGAGAAGGTGGCGGCGGTGGGAAGGTTCCAGCCGACCGGAGTCCTGATCTCCGACGGAGAGCGTCGTCGGGTGCGTCGACAGCTGAACGAGTCTGCGCTGCAGACCAGCTCGCCTGTCCACTCGCTCCATGCTCGGTGCGCGGAGATCGTCCGGTCCGAGGTCGACGACCTCGTCGCCTCGTGTCCGGACGGACAACTCACCTGGGATCGGTATGTCGTATCCCATTGGCGGATGGTGCGTCGACTCGTCTTCGGCGACGCGGCGCGTGACGACGAAGAGGTCACCGATCTGCTCACGGTGCTGCGTCATGATGCCAACTGGGCGTACGCGTTCCCGCGCCGCAAGTCGACCTACTCGCGCTTCCGGCGTCGTCTGGAACAACTCGTCGCCCGAGCGCCACAGGATTCTTTGGCCGGCGCCATCCGGGATGCGCCGGTCGACGACCGGACCGATGCCGACCCCGTAGGTCAGATTCCCCAGTGGCTCTTCGCCTTCGACGCCGTGGCGGTCGCCGTGCACCGTTCGCTCGCCCTGCTCGCCGCCCATCCGGACGCAAGCGAACGGGCGCGGGAGGACGCTCGCGCCGGCGAGTCCGGCGGATCGCCCCGGCTCCCCGTCGTGCGTGCGACGGTCCTGGAATCGCTGCGGCTGTGGCCGACCACGCTGGCGATCCTGCGCGAGGCGAAACGGGACGTGCGGTGGGCCGGCGGTGTCGTGCCGGCCGGTGCCACCACGATCGTCATCGGCGAGTTCTTCCAGCGCGACGACGAGGCGATGGATTTCGCGCAGGAGTTCACTCCCGACGCCTGGCTCGACGGTCGAGCGCAGGACCTCGCCGGTGTCGTGCCGTTCAGCGACGGCCCGGGGGAGTGCCCGGGCCGCAACGTCGTGATGCTGTTCAGTTCTCTGGTGATCGCAGAATTGCTGCGTCAGTACCGTTTCCGCGACAACGTCCTGTCGCCGCGCGTGCGGTCGGGGGTCACCGAGATGCCGCACGCGATCAACCATTTCGACCTCACGATCGAGCTGGTCCCGGTCGGCCGGTGACCCCCCGCCGGGAGTTCGAGGATCGAGTTGTTCTGCCGGTTGGGCGGGGTTGTTCTGCCGGTTGAGCGCGGTTGTTCTGCCGGTTGGGCGGGGTTGTTCTGCCGGTTGAGCCTGTCGAAACCCATGGCCCCGCCATGCATCCGACGTGCGGGAGAGGACCGTCTCGACCGTGAGGATCACGACACACAGCATCGCCACCGTGCCAGGTCCGAAGACCAGGAGGTTGTCGATCCGTTCCCACGCCGCCGGACTCCACAGAGCGACCCATGTCAGGACCAGGGCGACAGCCGTGGCGAGCTCGCCGACACGTTGACCGTCATGAAGATCCGCGCCGAGAGCTTGTGGCGTTTCGCGATCCGCCGGGAGAAGTGGAAGTCGGCGCCGAAGGCCAGGAGCAGAACGGCGAACACAGACAGCAGCACGCCGGTCGTCGGGGGTGAGGTCACGCGTGCCGTATACCGTCGCCCACTGTGCCGGGAGTCGCCGTGAGGCACGTGGCATGTGTTGAAACCGGGCTGAGTTTAACTACGAACTGGCTGGCTCGGCTCGCATCCAACTGTATACAACTAAATGCAGTTCTAGTCCCGGAGTGCGAAGTGCGAGGAGCAGTACCGATGGAAACGACGACGATCGAGTCGCCCGATGTGAAGACTGCCATCGCGAGCCTCCGGGAGAAGGCCCCGTTCATCTATGGCCTGACCAACTACGTTGCGGCCAACCTGAGCGCGAACGTGCTGCTCGCGCTGGGTGCGGGTCCCGCGATCGGGGCGGCTCCCGGCTTCACCGCTGCGTTCCCCGCCGGGGCGGGCGCGGTCTGGATCAACGGTGCAGCCCTGATGTCGTCGGTGACTCCAGAGGCCTTGGAGGAGGCCGCCGCGACCGCGCATACGGCGGGCACCCCGTGGGTGTTCGATCCCGTGGCCATCGGCGCAGGGGCAGGCGAATACGACGAGATCTTGACGTCGCTGTTGAAGTACAAGCCGTCGATCATCCGCGGCAACGCCAGCGAGATCTCGGCACTGGCCGGCGGCGCCGGCGGCAGCGGCGTCGACTCGACGCTCGACTCCTCGGAGGTCATCGACACCGTCAAGGACCTGGCCGTCCGCCTCGACGCGGTGGTGGCGGTGTCCGGCGAGGTCGACTACATCTGTGAACCGTCGGGCCGGGCGACCTCGGTCATGGGCGGTGACGCGAAGATGCCTCAGGTCACCGGCACCGGTTGCAGCCTCGGTGCACTCAGCGCGGCGTACTGTGCTGTCGTCGATCCGTTCACCGCAGCACGCACCGCGCACGCCGCATTCGCCGCGGCGGGGGAGCGGGCAGGTACTCGCACCACCGGCACCGGATGGTTCGCCGTGGCCTTCCTCGACGAACTCTCCACTCTCTGACGAGGCAGACGCGCCCCGCCCATCGTCAACCGCAGATCAGTCGCAAAGGAGCGAATGACATGTCCCGTAAGCAGATCCACCTGGCCGCATTCATGAATGCCGGCCCGCAGGGGACGGTCGGTTGGCGGCATCCCGACGCCGGGGACGGCTTCCTCACCGCGGAGCACTATCTGCACATCGCCCGGGTCCTCGAAGACGCCAAGTTCGACGTGGCGTTCGTGCCCGACGCGCTCGCCGTACCGCGCAGTCTCGGCGACTCCTTCGAGCCGGCGGTCAAATTCGGTACCGGCACACCGCGTCTGGACCCGATGACGGTTATCACCCTGATGAGCTCGGTGACCACCAGGCTCGGTGTCGCCGCGACGATGTCGACCGGCTACCAGGAGCCGTACAACCTCGCGCGGTCCATGGGTACGCTCGATCACCTCAGTGGCGGACGCGCCGGGTGGAACGTCGTCACCAGCTTTCAGGATGCGGAGGCGCAGAACTTCAACCAGGACAAGCTGCCCGATCGCGAGGAGCGGTATGCGCGGGCCGAGGAGTTCCTCGAGGTGACCACCCGCCTGTGGGATTCCTGGTCCGACGACGCGCTGATCCACGACAAGGAGTCCGGCCGCTTCGCTCGTCCCGAGGAGGTCGAGGCGATCGACCACAAGGGCCGTTTCTTCCAGGTACAGGGGCCGCTCGGCGTGCCCCGGCCGCCGCAGGGATACCCGGTCATCGTGCAGGCCGGCGCGTCGCCGACGGGACGCGACTTCGCCTCCCGCTGGGCCGACGTCGCGTTCTGCAGCCACGAGTCGCTCGAGAGTGCCGTTGACTTTTACCAGGACATGAAGCGGCGCGCGGCCGCCCACGGCCGGGATCCCGAGCAGCTCAAGATCCTGCCCGCCGCCACCACTGTCGTCGGCACCGACGTCCGCGACGCGATGGCCAAGCACGAGGCTTTTTTCGAACTCGTCGACCACGAGGCCGGCCTGTCCCGCTTGGCGTACCACGTCAACGTCGATCTCACGAAGTACGACCTCGACGGTCCGCTCCCGTCGCTCGAAGTGGTTGGCGTGGAAGGCCATTACCGCGAGGTCGTGGAGTTCGCCGAGCGCGAGAAGTTGTCCATCCGCGAGATCGGACGCTGGTACGGTGCGCGCACCGAGGGCAACATGATCGGTTCGGCCGATGACATCGCCGACACGATGGAGCAGTGGCTCGACGCCGGGGCCGCCGACGGATTCATGATCCAGGCGACCCATGTGCCCGCGGCTTTCGAGGACGTCGCCAATCACGTGGTGCCGGAACTACAGCGTCGCGGCCTGTTCCGCACCGAGTACGAGGGCGACACGTTGCGCGAGAACCTCGGTCTCAACCGTCCGGAACGTGGCGAATGGCGCAACCGGGTGAAGGGCGTCGCCGAGGCCGGCGCGTGACCCGCGCCGACTCCGCACTCGTCTCGGCGGAATGGCTGCACCGCAACGCCGATTCCGTCGTCGTGCTCGACGCGAGCATCGCGCGGTCGGTCGACGATGCCGGGTTGACGGTGTTCGGTCCCGGTCACGAGGTCTTCCGCGCCGCCCACATCGCGGGAGCCCGGTTCGCCGACCTGTTCGCGGCCTTCTCCGATCCGTCGTCGACGATTGCTTTCACGCGGCCGACCATCGACCAGATATCCGTGGCAGCAGCGGAACTCGGCCTCAACCCGGAGGACGACATCGTCGTGTACGACCAGCTCACCGGCGCCTACGCCGCGCGCGTGTGGCTGGTGCTGCGGTCCTTCGGGTACGACGGTGCTCGCGTGCTCGATGGCGGATTCGCCCGCTGGACAGACCGCGGCTACCCGGTCGCCACCGGCGACTCCGAGATCGTCGGCGCTGCCACCGGCGTGGAGATCCGGGACCTCGGCACCCCGGTGTTCGCCGACCTCGCCGAGGTACGTGCGGTGTCCGATGACGAAGGATCGTCTACCACGCTCGTATGTGCACTCCGGTCTCCGGACTACACCGGTGAATCCGGCGGCGACAGGCCCGGTCACATCCCGGGCAGTCTGAGCGTGCCCTACCCCGACCTGCTGAACGACGACGGCACCTTCTCGACCGAGCGAACCCGGAAGGCGCTGCAGGAGCGTGAGATAGATCAAGATGCCGAAGTGATCGTCTACTGCGGCGGCGGGATCAACGCCGCGGGTGCGGCATTGGCCTTCGTCGAGGCCGGTTACCCGCAACCCCGGGTCTTTGACGGTTCGCTGAGCGAATGGCGGAGTCATCCCGATCTCCCGCTCGTGACGGGAATGCGGCCGCGATGACCCACGGAGCCCTTTCGGAGACGCCGACGCTGGTCATCTTCGACATCGACGGCACGTTGCTCGACTCGGCCGCAACGCATGACCGGGTGGCGATCGACGTGCTCGCCCGGCATGGCCTCGATGTGCTCGCGAAGCCGTGGGAGGCCTACCGTGCATACACCGATTCGGCGGTGACCAACGAGGTGTACGAGGACAAGCACGGCATTCCCGCCGACCCGGAGTTCATCGCGGAACTGGAGCGACTCTACGCCAAGGAGTTCGACGCTCACGTGTCCACGGGAGCGGTCGACGAGATCGCCGGTTCACGAAAGCTGCTGGCAGAATTGGCGACACGGCGTGATGTGTACGGTGCCTTCGCCACCGGGTCGTTTCGTGCCCTGGCCCGCACCAAACTGCGCGTGCTCGGCGTCGAACCGGACGACGCACAGCTCGCCACCGGTACCGAGCACGACAACCGCGCCGAGATCGTGCGCGACGCCATCGGTCAGGCATCGCGTCGTCACAAGATCGACGACTGGCGGATGGTGATCCTCGGGGACGGCAAGTGGGACGAACTCACGGCCCGGCACCTCGGCATCCCGTTGGTCGGCGTGCAGACGGACTCACACCGCTTCGCCGACGACACCGCACTCGTCGTCGACGACCTGAGGCCGGTTCGTGTCGACACGCTTGTCGGGTTGTCTGCGAGGATCGAGGGGCTCGCAGAGTCCGCCCCACCCGACGGAAGGTGACCGCCGATGAAGAGCGCCCGCGACGCGGTCTACGAAGCGCTGCACGAGCGTTTGACGCACGGCTACTATCCCGCCGACGCGACCCTCATCCCTCAGGCGCTGAGCGAGGAGTTCGGGGTGTCGCGGACCCCTGTTCGAGAGGCGTTGGGGCTCCTCGAACGCAAGGGGCTCCTGATCGCGGCGTCGCGGGGATTCGTCCTGCGAATCCGCAGCGACGAGGAGATGCTCGAGATCTTCGAGGTGCGAGCGATTCTCGAGTCCAGTGCCGCAGCGGCGGCCGCCGAACGCCACACACCGGTCGACATCGCCCGGCTCAGAGAGGCGCTGGCGCAGAGCGCGAGTCACACCGATCCGGTCGAGATTCGACACGCACTCAACGTCTTCCATGACTGCGTGATGCGGGCGGCGCACAACGAGACGATATACGGCATGGAACGGGACCTGCGAGACCAGATCAAGGTCAGCGCACCGTGGTTCGCCCCGACCGGTCGCGAAAGCTTCGAGAGTTCGGTGAGCGAGCACGAGCAGATCATGTCGGCGATCATCGACGGATCAGCCGAGAAGGCCCGCTTGCTCATGCTCGAACACCTGAATCACGATCGGGATGTGCGTATCTCGCAGCTCGTCTCCCGGACGATGGGTGTTGCGGCGGGGGAGAGCCCCAGCCCCTGAACAGCGGTCAGACGCGCCGGGCCACGAAGCGTGCGGCGTCGAGTGTCATGCCGTTGACCGAGTAGAGGGTGTGCAGAGCGTTGGGACCGCCGACGGGGGCGCCGTCGCAGATGGTGTCACCGGCGACGCAGTAGCGGACGGTCTTGCCGCGGTAGGGGGTGGAGACCCGGACCGGCGGTGCGCCGATGTCGTCGATGAAGCGGTCCGACGGAGCTCCGAAGAAGACGATCGCCGCGACATTGCGCGAGAGCGACGCAGGCAGCGGTGGCGGCACAAAACGGTCGTAGGCGGCGTACCGAGCGGGGAGGTCGAGACCGGCGTGCACCGCATATCCGGCGACGACGGCGCCCTGGGAGTAGCCGCCCAGAACGACCTTGGAGCCCGGGCAGTTGGCCGCCAGGTACTTCACCCGGTTCTGCGTCGTACGCACACCGTCGGCGACGGTCCGGGCGAACTTCAAACGGTTGCGGAACTGGTCGCTCGCCGGATATCGGACGCCGTAGGCGGCGACCGACTTGCCGGGGAGCTGACTCCGGACAGCCTCGACAAAGGACAGTCCGGTCACCCCCAGTGGCGGGGCGGGTTCGACGGTGCCGCGAGCGAAGACGACCTCGACGTCGGAGCACGCCGGCCGAGCCTCGGCCGCGGCACTCCCCGCGATCACCGACCCTGTGGCAGCCGCGATCAGGGATGCGGCGACGATGCCCATTCGCGTGATCATGCCGGTCTTACGCCTGGCCGTTCGGGTGTGCAAGTGCCGGTCCGAGTCGTCCCGGTTCGGTTCATCGTGTGTCATCAGTGTGACCCTTCGTCGTCCTTCGTCGCGTCTTTGCTGGTCTCCGCAGGGTCGTCGTCTTCGCCCTCGGCTTGATCGGGTTGCGTCGTGGTGGATGTCAGCATGTCGGGATCGGCGTCCGGGTCGTGCTGATCGTCGGGGTCGGACGGTCGGTTGGTTGGCTCGTCGGTCATTCGTCGTGACTCCCTTGTCGGATGACTGAGACTGGAACTTTCCACGGTCGACGATTCGACGTTCCCCCACCACAGATGCGCGAAACCCGATTTAGAGTCTGCTCATGAGGAGTCGTCATGTCAGCACGGTGATCGGCGCGTCAGCCGACGATGTGTACGAATTCGTTTCCGAACCCGACAATCTCCCCGAATGGGCCGCGGGGTTGGCGACCTCGGAGGTCGTCCGACGCGGTGACGACCTCGTGGCCGAGTCGCCGATGGGCACCGTGACGGTCCGCTTCGTTCCGCGGAACACCCTCGGGGTCGTCGACCACGACGTGATCCTCCCGAACGGGGCCACCGTGCACAATCCGCTGCGCGTGCTACCTCATCCCGAGGGCGCGGAGGTGGTGTTCACCGTGCGGCAGTTGTCCATGTCCGACGAGGAGTTCGACCGGGACACCCTCATGGTCGAAGAGGATCTGGCCCGCCTCAAGGCGCTGTTCGAGACGCGGCCCACCAGAATGCGCTGATCCTGAGCGGAGAATGATCCGGGCAGTTCGGGCATCGTCGAATACGGTGTTGCGCTGCCCTGTTCGCCCGACAGGGCATGTTTCGGCGGATTCGTACGGATTTATCGATGCCGAATTGCTGTCTGACTACATCAAGGATTAGATTCACTTCGGTTATTCGAATGTGATTCGGCCGTGATGGTCGGTGCCTTGAAACGGGGGGGCGTCGTGAACAAGGTCTTGCGGGGGTCGGTCTGCGCGGCGGTGGCAGTGGTCGTCGCGCTCGGTTCGCTCGTCGGTGGGGGTTCGGCCTCCGCCGAATCCCTCGGGCGGTATCTGAACCTGCCGCTGGTGAATCGTGATGCGTCGCAGGGGCAGGGCGGCGTGCACCCGGCATTGCCGACCGATCCCGGCACTCTCCATCGATTGGTCGAGCAGGCCCGCGATCGCGGGCTCGCCCCGTCGTCGTATGAGGCGTTGCTGTTCCAGTACTGGCTCGTCGAGACCACGACACGCGCCGGTATCGACCTCGCATCGTGGAACCCGCGCGATGGCGTCGGCGCCAATCACCAGAACCTGCTGAAGTCCTACCGCTATTACGAGGACCTGCAACTCGCACACCGTGAACTGCAGTGGGCCGGAATGGGTGGTCTGGTCGGCGGCGACTTCGGTGGCGGCCTCCTCGATTACAAGGACGCCACCGAGATCTTCGAGTTCAGCCGACTGCAGCCGGTCGCGCACGCGATCGTGGCGCGCGCCAACGAACTCGCGGGACCGCAGGCGGTCAACAGCCTGCCCGGTGGTCTCCGCGCCCTGGCTCGCGTGGGCGCGAAGATCACCGCCGACGACCTCCGGCAGGTCCAGGGGCAGATCCTGGTGATGCAGAAGAACATCTTCTCCGACCTGATGCCGATGCACCGGGCCTACGTCGTCGGCGGTCTGCCGGCACTCCGGGAGATGCACGAGGCGGGCATCTTCGACGACGAGATCATGCGCGCCTGGGAGGGTATCGCTTCCAAGGATCCCGCCGCGGTCGCCGCCGGTAACGCCCGGTTGCTGCAGCGCGAGCAGGGGGAGGTCATCAAGAAGCAGTGGGATGCGACCCGCAACTACAAGGGCGAGGTCGGCGAGGCCATGACCTACGGCAGCACTGTTGCTGCCGCGCCGTCGGTCGCCGGCGTGGTGCCCCCGCGGTCGTTCCGTCCGATGGAGGTCGAGGGCCGCGCGCCCGACGGTCGTCGCGCAGTCGTGAGTCTGCCGCTGCCGGAATGGAACTGGTCGGTGTACGAGGACCGGTGGCTCTACATCACCGATCAGCTGCTGCCGAAGTACCGCGCACAGGTCGAGTACAGCTGGCCGGAACTGAGCGCGGCCATGAGGGCTCCGTACTTCGAGCAGATGGAAACGCACCGTCCCACCCGCAACCTGCTGCCGCTGATGCAGTCGGTTCTGACCTCGATCAAGGTGACCTACCAGTGATCTCCTCCTTCTCGCGCATGTCCCGAAGCGTCACGCTCGCGGCCGTGCTGGTCATGGTCCTGTCGGGTATCGGGCTGGTTGCACCGGCCACCGCCGCACCGAACCGGACGCCCGGCCTCGACGAGGTGCTGAACGGCTTCGTCGTCGGCGCCCTGCGCGACGGGCGGCTCGCCAGCCCGCAGGAGGTCATAGACCCGCTCGTCGCCGGTGACCCCTTCTATGCCGAGCCGCGTCTGACCGGTCGCGAAAAGCCCGGTGACGTACTGAAAGCCAAGAGGGTCGCCGTCCAGTTCATGGGTGTGCGTCCCGGCAAGCTCGACGCCTACAAGCTGATGTACGTGACCCGGGGACTGCACGACGAGCCCGAGATCTCGACCGGGCTCCTGATGATCCCGCGCGACGGGCGCTCCGATGCCACTCGACCGCTGATCGGATATCAGCTGGCCAACGACAGCGTCGGCGCCTACTGCCATCCCTCCACGATGTGGACCGGCGGCGATCCCATGGACGGCGCGTCGTGGTCTGCTCTGGGTCCGCTGGCGCAGTTCTTCGGCAAGGGTTACGCGGTCATGATGAGCGATGTCGGCAACGACGGTGATCCCAAGCCGCACGGCGTCTTCGCCGGGAAGTTCGCCGGCAAGGCGCTGCTCGACGGGCTGCGAGCTGCACTGCGCCACAAGGACAACGGCCTGTCGGTCGCGTCGCCCCTCGGCGTGTTCGGCATCGCCGGCGGCGGCGTCGGCGCGGCCTTCGCCGCGGAGAACGCGAAAAGGTATGCGCCCGAACTGGAGATCAAGGGCGTCGTCCTCGAGGGCATGGTCGTCGACCAGAAGAACTTCATCGCCACCGCCGATGGCTCGGTCGGTTCGGCCTTCGTCCTCGCGACGCTGCTCGGTCTAGAGCCGCGCTACCCGGAGATGAAGCTCGACGAGAAGCTCACCCCGACGGGCAAGGCCATCGCCGACGTGTTCCGCACCCAGTGCCAGACCCCGGCGTATTTCACGATGCCGTTCGTGCCGATGAACGCGCTGTTCAAGTCCGGGGAGAATCCCGCCGACATCGCCGACTTCCAGGCGGTGTACGACGACAACAAGCTGGGCCGCAAGTCGCCCGACGCACCGGTGCTCATCGCCTCCTGCGTGGCCGACGACTCGCCGATGTCGCTGGTCCCGGCCGCGGATTCGCGGAAGCTCGCCGCCGACTACCGCCGCGGCGGCACCCAGGTCGACTACCAGCCCACCGACTGCAGCATGGTACGGTTCCTCACCAACCTCTACGGCTGGGGCACGGATCTGTTCGGCATGCAGACCGTGGATTGGCTGGCGGAGAAGCTGGAGTCGCCTGCTCCCTGAGGTGCGAGGAGGGTTGGTGCGGCCTCCCGTTCCCTGAGGTGCGAGGAGGGTTGGTGCGGCCTCCTGTTCCCTGAGCCTGGATGCACCGATTTGGGGTGAGGTTTCTGGTGTTTGATGGGGTGTTGAGAAGCGAGATGCCTTGCTGCAGTGCAAGAATGGGACTTGTCTAAGGAACACATTCAGGCACG
>NZ_JANRHB010000020.1:0-80844 GCF_024733855.1 Gordonia sp. GONU | reverse complement strand
CACCTGTTTCCCACTGCGCCCGCGGCGGCCGCCGCCGGCGGCGGCCTCGGAGTGGCGATCGAGGACATCGCGACTGGTCTGTCGGCAGCTGGATTGTCCGGTCTGCGAATGGAACTCGCCAAGACCTCGGACGGCGCGACGGTGCTGAACGACGCCTACAACGCGAACCCGACGTCGATGTCGGCGGCGCTGAAGTCGCTCGCCGCGCTACCGGCGGGACGACGCGTCGCGGTCCTCGGCACGATGGCCGAACTCGGCGCGGATTCGCCCGGGCAGCACCTCGCGATCGCGCTGGAGGCACGCGAGCTCGGCATCGAGGTCATCGCGGTCGACGAACCGAACTACGGCGACACCGCGCGCCACACCTCCGGCGTCGACGAGGCGGTTGCCGCGCTCGGCGAACTCGCCGGGGGAGATGCGGTGCTGGTCAAGGGGAGTCGCGTCGCGGCTCTGGAGCGGGTGGCCCAGGCACTGCTGCGCTGAGAGCCTCCTCAGCCGTCGCTCACGCGCGGTCCCAGGTTCCCGTCGCCTCGTTCTCGGCGACGGCACGGGCGCGATACTCGCTCGGACCGAGCCCGAGTTCGGCTCGGAAGCGGTTGCGCATCGTGGGACTCGACGGGAAGCCGGAGATCCGCGCCACCTCGGAAACCGCCAAGTCGGGACGTGTTCGGAGGAGCTCGCAGGCGGTCTTCAGCCTACGGTCGGCGATGCGCGCGGCCAGCGAGTCCTCGGTGTCCTCGAAGTGCCGGTACAGCTGACGACGGCTGATGTGCAGGTAGCGGGCGATCGTGTTCGGCGTGAACGACGGGTCGCGGTGATGACGCTCGATGAGGTCGGAGACCGCCTCACGCACGAAGAGCGCGTTGTCGGTGATCTGCCGATTGTCGTAGTCGAGCTGTCCGAGCGCAGCGCGTACCAGTTCGATGGCGGCCATCTCGGTGTCCGGATCCGGCTCGGAGACGCCGACCGCGGTGTCCGACGCGAACTGCAGGATGAACGACGCGGTGGCGCGTGCCAACAGTGTGTGAGAGGCCACCGGCCGGCGTGCTCGTTCGGCGATACGGCGCTGGTTCCCCAGGAGTTCGAGCGGGATCACCAGCCCGGCCGGGTCATTGATCTCGAAGGTCCGCTCGAGATACGGCGACGCGTTGCTGACGAAGGCCAGTTGACCAGGCCCGTACGCGAAGTCGCGCGACCCCTGCCGGATGATGTGCCGGCCCTCCAGGGTGTGCACCCCGATCACGAGGTCCTCGGAGGGCTGCTCGTCGATGAGGCGCGGGTTCCGCGAAACCTGCAGCGGGGTGTGGAGGCTGCAGAACGTGCCGATCATCGACAGCTGACGAACGTACATCAGCGAGTCGAAGGAGTCGGGGTCGTCGGTGTGCACCTCGACGTGCTGCCCGTAGTGGCGCATACCCTCGGGGCCGCTGAGCCTGATCGGTTCGGGTTGGATGATGCTGCGGTGGACGCCGACTCGGCGCTCCCACGTTTCGATCATCTGCGGCGGCAGTGGAGGAGGCGAGCCGTTGTCGCGGAACAACTCGGTCATCGCCGGCTCCCCGGTGCGGGATCGCCCTGGCCGGGACGGGGCGATAGCCGGTGCGTGTGCGTCCGGGTCATACCGACCCACCCGAAGTGCTGCGGTCCCACGCCGGCAGGACCAGCAAGGACGTCAGGAAGAAGCAGATCGCACCGATGAACGTCCCGACATTCGCCAGGATTGCGTCGACGGTCACGCCGGCCTCGGAGATGTAGGAGCCGACGGCCGCGACCCCGAACGCGATGCAGCCCAGGAGATTGATCTGGACCGACCACCAGGAACGAGCTCCGGGATCGAAGAAGCGGTGTGCATGCCGGTATCCGCGGACCGCGAGGAAGCCGCTGACGAGGAAGGCGATGGACCCGCCCGCATCGGGCGCCCAGACCAGATCGCGTTGCGACACAACGGCGTGTGCGGTCAAGGCGGCGGTGGTGCTCACGTTGAACAGTACCGTGCCGAGCGATTGGGTTGCCGCCGAGAGCCAGTCGGCCCGCACCATGACGCCGTTTCCGTAGTCGACGCGCGTGGTCACCGGGCCGCTCAGCAAGAGCTGCATGAGGCCTGCGGCGGTGAAGAACCAGGCACCGACGAAGTAGCAGATGTTGACGGTCGCCGCCCCTGCCCAGGAGCCGAAACCGGGTGCGGAGCCCAGCGCGAACAACGCCGAACCGATCATGAAGCCCCAGCACTGTTTGCTCAGTGTCGGGATGAAGATCTCGCTGCGCCTGGGGGATGACGCGGCAATGCTCATTTTCTACCTGTCTGTGTATGCGACGATGCGTCCCCGGCCTGGAAGGGGATGCCAGGCCGGGGACAGGAGATCCGAATCGCCGAGGGGCTCGGCGATCAGTGGTGGAAGTGCGACCGATCGCCCTCGACAGGCATCGGGCCCTCGAGACGATCGAGGAACTCGACCTCGGTCTGGATGTCCGCGATCAGGGCGCGGGCGAGGTCGTGGCTGAGGCCGGCACGGACCACGATGCGCTGGACGGTCAGGTCGGCGAGATCGTCGGCCATCGGGTAGGCGGGGACCAGCCAACCCTTCATGCGCAGGCGATCCGACAGGTCGTACAGGTTCCAGTTGTCGGTGTGACCGGACTTCAGGCGCCACGCGAACACCGGGATGGTGTCACCCTTGCTGACGAGTTCGAAGGCGTCGATCTCGGCGATCTGCGACGACAGCCACTGCGCGACGTCGAGCGAACCCTGCTGCACCTGGCGGTAGCCCTCACGGCCGAGACGCAGGAACTGGTAGTACTGCAGCAGCACCTGGGCGCCGGGACGAGAGAAGTTCAGCGCCAGGGTGGGCATGTCGCCACCGAGGTAGCTGCAGTGGAAGACCATGCTCTCCGGCAGTGCCTCGGTGTCCCGCCACACGATCCAGCCGACGCCGGGATAGACGAGACCGAACTTGTGGCCGGAGGTGTTGATCGAGACGACGCGCTCGACGCGGAAGTCCCACTCGAGGTCGGGCTGGCAGAACGGTGCGATCATCGCCCCCGACGCGCCGTCGACGTGGATCTTCACGTCCAGGCCGGTGTCCGCCTGGATCTGGTCGAGCTTGGCGGCGATCTGCTTCACCGGCTCGTACATGCCGGTGTAGGTCTGACCCATGATCGCGACGACACCGATGGTGTTCTCGTCGACGTACTTCTCGAGCTCGTGGCCGTCGAGGACCATGTGCTCCGGGCTGATCGGCACCCAGCGCGGCTCGACCTCGAAGTAGTTGCAGAACTTCTCCCAGCACACCTGGACAGCGGTGGAGAGCACCAGGTTCGGCTTCTCGATCGACTTGCCCTCGGCCTTGCGGCGGGCCTGCCAATGGCGCTTGAGAGCCAGGCCGCCGAGCATGCAGGCCTCCGACGAACCGATGGTCGAGGTGCCGATGGCCTGGTCGACGTCCGGGTTGTGCCACAGGTCGGCGAGGATCTTCCAGCAGCGGTCCTCGATGGCCGCCGTCTGCGGGTACTCGTCCTTGTCGATCATGTTCTTGTCGACGGTCTCGGAGTACAGCTTCTTCGCCTCGCCGTCCATCCAGGTCGAGACGAAGGTCGCGAGGTTCAGGCGGGCGTTGCCGTCGAGCATCGCCTCGTCGTGGACGATCTGGTAGGCGGTCTCCGGCAGCAGCATGTCGTCGGCCAGTGAGAACTTCGGCAGATCGGTGGCCTCACCCGGGCGGGTGAAGACGGTACGCAGATTGAGGTTGTCGCCGATGTTGGTGTTCGTGCGGGCATGTGAAGTCGATTTGCGTGTCATGTATTCCTCCTGGTGTTCAGATGCTAAGGCGCTCAATACCGGAAATGGGGCGGTTGAAGCGATCTACTCGAGGTAGACGACAGTCACGGGGGCTTGCCTGTCACGACCTCCCTAGACTTCCACCGGCGGATACAAACGGTCCATCGTGTACTGGCGGTTTCGGCGGGCGGCCCACGACGAGATGAGCAGGCAGGCCACCGTGATACCGCTGAGGACGCCGATGGCGAGCCACAATCGGTAGTCGATGCCGCCGACCGTGAGTTGTCGGAGGCCCTCCACGGTGTAGGTCATCGGGTCCACGTAGTGGATGTACTGGAATGGTGTGGCCGTGGTCGGCACGGGGTAGATACCACCCGCGGAGACCAGCTGGATCATCAGGAATGCCAGTGTCACAACACGTCCGACTGCCACGTCGAACACGGCGTTGAACATCTGGATCATCGCCATGAAGGTGGCGACGACGAGCAACAGGTACAGGAACGTGGATATCGGGTACTCGGCTCGCAGTCCGACGGCGAAGGTGACCACCGAGTACAGGACGGTCGCCTGGATGAAGCCGATGGCGAACGCGGGTGCGTACGAGGCCAATACGACGCGCAGCGACGAGAAGCCCTGCACGATCGGGCGGGACTGCAAGGGCGTCAGCAGCATCCACGTGATGATGCCGCCGACGAACAATGCCAGGGACATGAAGAAGGGGGCGAAACCGGTCCCGAAGGTCGGTGCCTCGTGTGTGTAGTCCTCCTGCAACTCGACGGGCTGCGCCAGCGTCGATGCGATCTCCTTCTTCTGCTCGCTGCTCCAGGACGGGAGGGCCTTGACACCCTCGTCCAGACCCGACGCCAGTTCGGCCGAGCCCGCGGCCAACTGCTCGGTGCCGCCGGCGAGTTGGTCGGCGCCCGCGCTCAGCTCACCGAGACCGGTGCTGAGTTCGGCGGAACCGCTCTTCAATTCGTCGGCGGCACCGCGTGCGGCGATGATGTCGTTGCGCAAGCCGCCGTTCTCGACCAGGGTGAGACCGAGTCGGAGGGGGCTGTTCGGATTGCCGAGCTGCTGAGAGAGCAGAGTGGCATCGCTGTTCAGCTGGGTGAGCTGATTGTTCGCATCCGGTCCGAGACCGTTGGTGCGCAGGAACTGCCGCGCCGGGTTGAGGGCTTCGGCGAGACCACGCATCGCGGGGTCCGAGGAGGCGCCGAGCCGGGCGATGACCGACTCCAGTCCCTTGCTGGCCTGCGATTGTTGATTCGCCGCGGTGGTGAGTTCGTTCGACGCGGCTCCGGCGTTGCGGGCCAGGCGATCTGCGGCCGCGCTCACCTCCGCGGCGGTGAGGCCGGTCTGATCCCCGTTGCCGATCGCCGCGAGCAGCGGGTCGGTCGCGCGGAGCAGTGCGGAGTCGAGTTCGCCGAGACCGCCGGCGAGTTCGGCGGCGCCGTTCTTCGCGGTCACCAGGTTGGTGGCGATCTCCTGAGCACCCGTGTTGGCGGTCTTCAGGCCTGCGGCCAGTTCGTTCGCGCCGTCCGCCGCGGTGGTCAGCTTGCCCGCGACGGTTCCCACGTCGTTGAGGACGATGTCGAAGGTCTGGGCCCCGACCTGTGCGCTGACCTTGTTGACGACCTGCTGCGCGGCGTCCTGGCCGATGATCGTCGCCAGGTAGTTGTTGGCGTCGTTGTAGGTGAACACCAGCGGCGCCGACCGCGGTTTGTCGCTCGTGGGTGACGCGATCGCCGAACTGAAGTCGGCGGGCAGGGTGATCGAGAAGTAGTACTTGCCGTGCGCGACGCCGTCGGCCGCCTCGGCAGCGGACACCTCGTGCAGGTCGAGCTGCTTGGACTCGATCAGCCCCGCGGCGACCTGGGCGCCGGCGTCGAGCTTCTGTCCCTCGACGACCGCGCCGGTGTCCTCGTTCACGAGCGCGACCGGGATCTTGTCGGCGGCGGCGAACGGATTCCAGAACGCCCACAGGTACATCGCGCCGTACAGGAGCGGCATGAGCATGATGACCACGAGCGCCAGCCGGGGCATCCGGCCCCGGTAGTAGCGCTTGATGTCGCTGCCCGGCGAGAATGCGGCAAACATGTTCTCTACGTCCGATCTTCGTGCTCGAGGCCGACGAACTGGCCATCTGTGAGGTTGTGGACACCGATGACGTCACGGACACCGCCGGCCGGGGACACGGCGTTGATGTCGGCGGTGATCACGGTCTGGGTGCGGCCCAGGTCCACGAGACGGTCCATCAGGTGAAGCTGGTTCTGGCTTCGCGTCAGGTTGTCCACCCCGCCGACGACCAGCAGCGGCGGACGTCGCAGGTTGCCCACCGCGATACGGAAGAGGGCAGCGGTCAGTTCGGGGAGTTCTTCGACGAACGACTCCATCGCGGGCAGGGGGTACGGGCCGAAGACGGGTCGGCAGATGCGCTCGAGGTCTTCCTCGAGCGCGGGCGTGACCCACTTGTACCAAGGTGCCGACCACCGGATCTGCTCGGTGATGACGTCGCTGACGCGAATGGTCTGTTCGATGTCGTCGACCTCGTCGATCCATGCCACCGCAGCGTTCTTGAACAGATGGTGGGCGTCGTTCGAGCGGTCGAAGGCGACCAACTCGCCCTTCGTCGGGCGCATGCGACCCGCCAGCGTGAGCAACAGTGCGGTTCGGCCGCGGCCCTCCGGCCCGGCGAGGACCGTGACTCCGCCGGTGCGGACCCGGAGGTCGACCGGACCGTAGATGTGGCCCCAGGAAGCATCCACGGAGAGTTCGCGGGCTTCGATCAGGGTTGCGTCCGAGGGGGTGCCGCCAGGCTCCGGGGCGTCATGCATCGCTGCCGCCCGATCCGAAGACCACATCGTCCAACTTTCTCTTGGGGGTCGGTACAACCGACTTGCCTGCCGTACCGCCGGAAGGCAGTACGGCAGGCAGGGGTTGAATCAGAGGTTCTTGAAGATCCGCTCGGCGTCGCCCTCGGTCAGTGGGTCCGTGCCGTTGATCAGTCCTTCGGACGGCCGGTCGAATACCCGTACATTTCGGATGATTGTGCGACCGTGAACCGCCACTTTGCTGGACATGAAAGGGAACTTAGCCCAGGAATATCCGGCTTTTCAATGCGACCGCGCAGGCCGTCGTGGAGGATCATGGCACGAAATTCACCTGGACGCCCTGTAACGCCGCCGAGGTTCGGATATCACTGCCCGCCACCTCCTGCGAACAGCACGTTTGGGGTGATCGGGGGCAATCCTCATGATGTGACCGGAATCGCATGGGCTGCGCTTTTGTTACGCACTTTCCCAGGGAAGAAAAAGGCCATCTGTGAGTCATCTCCCAAGACGGCACGATATTACTGTTACTCGCGGGTATCGGTAAACCGGCGGCCAACTTCTCGTCGACCCAACGTCATCAGAGTGCCTCATGGGATCGTCGGTCGGATATTCATGGCACATATTGAGCACTCGAGACATTCGTCGCCGACGACCGATCGGATTGGGCTGTCAGAATCTCTTTTCATGACAGATCTCACCCATGCTCATGCCGTGGCGCTCGCCACTGTGCCGAATCTCCGGGATCTCGGCGGTTGGACGAGCGCCGACGGACGCCGGGTGCGGGCCGGCCTGGTGTTCCGGTCCACCGAGCTGCACCGGCTGGCCGGGGATGACCTGGCCGAGTTCGACGCGTTGGGGATCACGGCCGTCTACGACTTCCGTACCGCTGCAGAGCGGGACGCTGCACCCGACCCGGACCTGCCGGGCGTGACCGACACCCACCTCGACGTCCTGGCCGACTCGTCGACCGCCATGCCGGCCCGTCTCAACGAAGTGTTCGCCGACCCGGCGATGGTCGCCCAGGCCAACAAGGCCCTCGGTGGTGGGCAGGCCGAAGCGATGATGGTGGGTACCTATCGGCAGATCGTGAACCTACCCAGTGCCCGTACGGCCTACCGGAAGTTCTTCGAGGCCCTGGCCGAGCCCACCGGACCCGGAGCGGCACTGTTCCACTGCACGACCGGCAAGGACCGCACCGGTTGGGGCGCCGCGACGTTCCTCACGGTGCTCGGCGTCGGTCGCGACGAGGT
The DNA here is from genome assembly GCF_024733855.1 of Gordonia sp. GONU. Taxonomy (NCBI): domain Bacteria; kingdom Bacillati; phylum Actinomycetota; class Actinomycetes; order Mycobacteriales; family Gordoniaceae; genus Gordonia; species Gordonia sp. GONU. The sequence continues at coordinate 72,988 of NZ_JANRHB010000020.1, read as the reverse complement.
CTTCGAGGACTACCTACTCACCAACGACGAACTGATCCCGGCACTGCATCCGGTCTTCGCGTCCTTCGAGAAGGCCGGCGGTGATCCGGACATCCTGTCGGCGATTCTCGGCGTCCGGCGGCAGTACCTCGAGGGTGCGTTCGACGAGATGACCGCCGAGTACGGCGACGTCGAGGGTTACTTCCGCGACGGGCTGGGCCTGGATCCCGCTGTCCCGGAGACACTTCGGACGCGCTATCTGGACCAGTGACACCGACGCCGGGCGGGCGCCGCGGTCAGGTGTGTTTCTCGGCGTTGGCCCGGATGACCTCACGCAGATAGACGGCCAGCCCGGGTGCCTGTTCGTCGTAGTGCGCGGTGAAGCGCGGGTCGGCGACGTACATGTCGGCGAGTCCGACGTGCATCTCGTGCGAGCAGTCGTAGAACCGCCCGATCTGGGCACGATGTTCCTCGGCGAGCGCGTCGGCTTCGGCAGATCCGGGTGTCAGTCCCCGGAGCATCGCGTCGGCAAGGCGCCGTTCGAGGTCATCGGTCTCGGCCTTGATGTTGCGCCAGTCCTCCTTCGAGAACCGGGCGACACGTTTCCGGCTCTCCTGCCACGCATCGGTCTCGCCCCACCGCTGTTCGGCCTCCGCGCTGTACTCCTCGCCGCGCCAGTCGTCGCCGAAGATCTCTCGCTGCTTCGCCGCGGACAGTTGGATTCCGCGTTTCTTCGTGGTCATCATCTCCTCCACCGCTACGACCATCCGGTGCAAGCGATCGATCCGGTCGGTGAGCAGCACGTGCTGCGTCCGGAGCTGATGCAGTTCGTCCGCATCGGGATCGTCGAGCAGGGTCGCTATCCGCTCGAGTGAGAAGCCCAGTTCGCGGTAGGTCAGGACACGGTAGAGCCGTTCGACGTCGGCGTCGTCGTAGACGCGGTATCCGGCCGTCGTGCGGCGCGACGGTGTCACCAGCCCGATCTGGTCGTAGTGGTGCAGCGTGCGCACGCTGACCCCGACCATCCCCGCGACGGCGCCCACGGTCAGGCCCGGGGGATCGTCGCGCTGCGGGTGACGCTTCTCTTCACTCACATGGGCAACCTTGGGGTCTGACGTCGCGTGAGGGTCAAGCCGTCCGGCGAGTGGGTCGGGTCAGGGCGCGAAACCGATGACGGTGGTGTCCTTCTGACAGGCGGCGAGCACGCCCTGCAACTGCGACGGTCCGCATGTCCAGCCGGAGACCGACTGCTTAGTGCCGCTGACGATCTTGGGGCCGTACTCGCCGCCGATCGACTTCGCCTGGCCGCAATCGACGTCGCCGGCGAGAATCAGAACACGTAGTGCGCCGTCCGGCCCGGGGATGGTGCCGCAGGTGGCACTGGGGCCGCTGCGGGTGGAGTCGTCCGCGTCGGCGCGCGGTGTGACGGATTCGGCACGGGTCGATGCGGGCTTGCGGCCGGCGACGACGGGCGCGGACGTCGACGGGGTGCCGGCAGGTTGCTCCGCCGCGGGCGCCGCGCTGCTCCCGGCGGTCGCAGACGTGTCGGTGACGTCCTGCTCCGCACCGCACGCGGACAGCGTGAACAGGGCCAATGACAGGCCGAGAGCGGTGGTGGCGAGCCTGGTCCCGGAGGAGATGGCGCGGCGCGTTCTGCACGACATGGTCCCCACCGTATCGAATTGGCGGAACATCGAACCGCGGCGTCCTCGCGGCGTCCGACGGGCCCGACGATCGCGCCGCCGGTTTGGGTGGAGGGCGCCGACCTGGGAGGATGCACCGGTGAGCAGTACCGGAACCGAAGTCACCGACCCCGCCTACACCGTCGGAACCACCCTCCCCGGCACCCGGGGCCGTACCGGGGTGATCGCCACCGCGCACGGCGAGATCCAGACCCCCGCCTTCATCCCGGTGGGTACCAAGGCGACCGTGAAGACCGTCCTGCCCGAGTCGGTCGCCGCGCTGGGCGCGCAGGCGGTCCTCGCGAATGCCTACCACCTCTACCTGCAGCCGGGTCCCGAGATCATCGATCAGGCCGGCGGGCTCGGTGCCTTCATGAACTGGCGGGGTCCGACCTACACCGACAGCGGCGGATTCCAGGTCATGTCGCTCGGCGCCGGCTTCAAGAAGGTCATCGCCATGGAGGTCAGCAACCCCGACGACGAGCTCACCGCCAACGGCAAGGAACGGCTCTCGCGCGTCGATGACGACGGTGTGACGTTCAAGTCGCACCTCGACGGCTCGGCCCATCGCTTCACTCCCGAGGTGTCGATGCGGATCCAGCACCAGCTCGGTGCCGACATCATCTTCGCCTTCGATGAGCTCACCACCCTGATGAACACCCGTGCGTACCAGGAGAGCTCGCTCGAGCGCACCCGACTCTGGGCCCTCCGCTGCCTGGTCGAGCACAACCGCCTGAGCGTCGAACGCGCGCACCGTCCCCAGCAGTCGTTGTGGGGCGTGATCCAGGGAGCCCAGTACGAGGACCTGCGGCGCAAGGCTTCACGCGATCTCGTCGCCCTCAGTGAGGCCGATCGTGACGCGGGCGGAAAGGGATTCGGCGGCTACGGCATCGGCGGCGCGCTCGAGAAGCACAACCTCGGCACGATCGTCGGCTGGGTCAACGACGAACTGCCGGAGGATGCGCCGAAGCATCTGCTGGGCATCAGCGAGCCCGACGACATCTTCACCGCGATAGAGAACGGCGTCGACACCTTCGACTGCGTGTCGCCCACGCGCGTCGCCCGAAACGGCGCGATCTACTCGCTCGACGGCCGGTACAACGTGACGAATGCCAAGTATCGCAATGACTTCCGGCAGCTCGACCCCGAGATAGACAACTACACTTCGCAGTACAGCCGGGCCTACCTCCACCACCTGTTCAAGGCGAAGGAGGGGCTCGGTCCGACGCTCGCGACCCTGCACAACGTGTCGTTCATCGTCACACTCGTCGACCGTGCACGTCAGGCGATCGAGAACGGCACCTACGTCGAGTACCGGGACGAATTCCTGCGTCGCTACTACGGTTCGATACGGGACTGAGCCTGCCCGCGGGAGCGCGGTGGGTCACGTCGGGGAACCGTGCGTGACAGTCGTTCGTTGTGCTCCCATCGCAAGCAGTTGCGAACCACCCCGAAGACTCGGCACCCTGTAGGGGTATTCGAGTACCAGCGAGAGAGACGATGAGACGCGCAAAGCGCCGAAAACGCCGACGACACCCGTCCGCACCCAGTTCCGAACCGAGTACGGAACGAGCAGCCCACTGCGAGATCTTCCCCGACGCCCCGGGCGTCGATCCTGATCGGATGGCGACATGCTGACCGTTCTCGGAATCCTCCTGGGAATCCTGGTGGTCCTCGCGATCACGGCCGTGACCGGCTACTTCGTGGCCCAGGAATTCGGCTTCATGGCGGTCGACCGCTCCCGCCTGAAAGCCCGTGCCGAATCCGGTGACGCCGCCGCGAAACGCGCACTCTCCGTCACCCGGCGCACGTCGTTCATGCTGTCCGGAGCCCAGCTCGGCATCACCGTCACCGGCCTGCTCGTCGGTTACGTCGCCGAACCCCTGATCGGTTCCGGGGTCGGTGACCTGCTGAACAACGTCGGCATCCCGGTGGGTGTCGGTGTCGCGATCGGCACGGTCATCGCGATCCTGTTCTCCACGGTCGTGCAGATGGTGTTCGGCGAGCTGTTTCCCAAGAACCTGGCGATCGCCCGGCCGGAACCGGTCGCGCTGTGGCTCGCCCGGTCGACCACGATCTATCTGACCGTCTTCGGCTGGTTGATCGCGTTGTTCGACAAGGCCTCGAATCTGCTGCTGCGCGCCCTGCGGATCGAGCCGGTCCACGACGTCGAGCACTCGGCGTCGGTCCGCGACCTCGAACACATCGTCGCCGAGTCGCGTGATGCCGGCGAGCTGCCCGAGGACCTGTCCGTGCTGCTCGACCGCGTTCTCGAGTTTCCCACGCGCACGGCCGAACATGCGATGATCCCGCGGCCGCACACCGACCTGGTCGATGCCGGGCTGCCCGCGTCGGAGGTGCTCGATCTGATGAGTACCGGACACACGCGGTACCCGGTGACCGCCGGTACCGACGACGAGGTGCGCGGAGTGGTTCATCTCCACGATCTGCTCGAGTGGTCGTACGCGCTGAAGAAGGAACCCGCCCGGGCCGATCCGTCGGCCACCGCAGGTGACCTGTGCCGCCGGGCCGTCGTGGTCCCCTCGACGCTGCCGCTGCCGGAGGTGCTGGAGAACCTCTCCACCGCAGACGAGGAGATGGCCATCGTCATCGACGAGTACGGCGGTTTCGCCGGCGTGGTGACCGCCGAGGACATCGCCGAGGAACTGGTCGGCGAAATCGACGACGAACACGATCCCGAGAGCACCGCAACGATCGAGGAGACCGCCGACGGCTGGCGCGTCCGGGGCGACGCCCACGTCGACGAGGTCTCCCGCGCGATCGGTTGGGAACTGCCCGAGGGCGATTACGAGACGATCGCCGGACTGGTGATCGCGGAGTTCGTGGGTCTCCCCGCGGTAGGGGAGACGGTGGCGATCAGCATCGACCCCGATCCGGCCGCGCTGTTCGACGACGGTGATGCGCCACCTCGTGTGGTGCACGTGCAGGTCCTCGAGGTGGAGAAGCATGTGCCGGCCCTGGTGTCGGTGTCGCGCGGGGCCGAAGTGAGCTCCGACGCAGCAGGATCGGATGCCGGACGGGAGGCCGACAATGGATAATCCGTGGATCGTCGCGGTGATCACCGTCGTGCTCATCGCGGCCAGCGCCTTCTTCGTCGCCGTCGAGTTCGCGTTGATCGCTGCCCGACGCCACCGGCTGGAGGACGAGGCCGCGACGAGCGGCAGCGCCCGGGCGGCCCTCCGCAGCGCGTCGGAGCTGTCCGTGTTGCTCGCGGGTTCGCAGCTCGGCATCACCGTCTGCACACTCGCGTTGGGCTCGGTCACGAAACCTGCTGTGCACCATTGGCTCACGCCGCTGTTCGAGAGCTGGGGCCTGCCCTACTGGTCCGCCGACGTCGTCGGCTTCGTGGTGGCGCTCATCATCGTGACCTTCCTGCACCTGGTGGTCGGCGAGATGGCGCCGAAGTCGTGGGCGATCGCGCACCCGGAGCGGTCGGCGATCGTGCTGGCCCTGCCGATGCGTGCGTTCATGTGGGTGACGCGGCCGGTCATCGTGCAGCTCAACCATCTCGCGAACTGGTGCCTGCGGCGCGTGGGTGTCGAACCCGTGGATCAGGTCGCCACCGGCCAGGACAGTGACGCGTTGCGCCATCTGGTCGAGCACTCGGCGACGGTCGGGACACTCGACGAGCGCTATCACGCGCACCTGACCAGTGCGCTCGAACTCGAGTCGCTGTCCCTCGCGGACGTCGTCACGCCCAATGACATCCTGGCGGCGGTCCCGCCGACCGCGAGCGCTGACGAGATCCAGACGGTCGGACGGGTTTCCGGCCATCTGCGTCTGCTGGTTCGTGACGCCGACGGTGGCCCGGTGCACGGCGTCGTGCATGTGCGCGACAGCCTGCGCGCCGAGCCGGGTGCCACGGCCGCCGACCTCATGCGCCCGGTGTTGCGGATCGAGTCCGCACAACCGGTCTACGAGGCTCTCGCCGCCATGCGTGAGAGGCGCGCCCACCTTGCCCTGGTGACGGACTCGGGGCGGGCCATCGGACTGATCACCCTCAACGACCTGCTGCAGAGGTTGCTGGCGACGGCGGCGTAGCCCTCAGGGAGTGGAGGCCCACTCCGTGGGGCCCAGCAGCCAGGGTTCGCGGGGGAGGGCCTCGGGGACGAAGCGGCCCGCCAGCGTCGGGAGGTCGACGGCTTCGTCGCGTCCGGCGAGACCCAGCGACTGCGCGAGGTGCGAGAGCACGGTGGCTGCCGAGACTCCGGCCGCCGCCAGGTCGGTGAGGGTGACCGCGCCGTCTCGCTTGGAGAGTCGGACGCCGGCGGGGTTGAGCACCATCGGCACGTGCGCGTAGGTCGGTGGCGTCTCGCCGAGCAGTGTCGCGAGGTAGGCCTGGCGCGGAGCCGACGACAGCAGGTCGTCGCCGCGGACCACCTGGTCGACACCCTGCGCGGCGTCGTCGACCACGACGGCCAGGTTGTAGGCCGGAGTGCCGTCGTTGCGCTGGATCACGAAGTCGTCGACCATGCCGGTGAAGGTGCCGTGGAGCAGGTCGGTGACCGTGAACTCGGTGGTGTCGGCCAGGATGCGGATCGCGGGCGGCCGTCCGGCGGCGATCTTCTCGGCGCGCTCGGCGTCGGTCAGATGGCGGCAGGTACCGGGGTAGGCGCCGTGCGGCGCGTGGGGAGCGGACGGCGCCTCGAGGATCTCGCGACGCGTGCAGAAGCATTCGAAGGTTCGACCGGCGTCGCGGAGCCGGGCGATGATGTCGCGGTAGATGTCGCGTCGCGCGGTCTGGTAGACGACCGGGATCTCCCAGTCGATACCGAGCGAGGCGAGGTCGGCGAGTTGCCGGGCGTCGGCGCCGGCGACGGCGCGGTCGAGATCTTCCATGCGGATGAGGAAGCGGCGCCCCGTCGTACGGGCGAACAACCAGGCCAGCACGGCCGTTCGGAGGTTGCCGACGTGGAGGTCGCCCGACGGGGACGGTGCGTACCGGCCCGCTGCGTGCTGTGTCGACATCGCGTCGAGGTTACCGCCTCGGCTCGACGAGCCGCGATGAGAACCGGCGCCGCCGACGGTCTGCCTCTGCGGTGCGTCCCGAAGGTCGTGCCAGACCCGACCGTCATCCCGGAGTTCCGGGCGGATCGTTGCCAGCGCCCGGAGATGTGAGGAACAGTGAAGCCATGGATCTTCCGGTCATGCCGCCCGTAGCCCCGATGCTGGCCAAGGCGGTCACCGCCGTACCGCCACAGCCCGACGGTGAGACGGTCTGGTCGTATGAACCCAAGTGGGATGGTTTCCGCGCGCTGATCTTCCGCGACGGCGACGAGGTGGCGATCGGTTCTCGCGGCGGGAAGGACCTGGCCCGCTACTTTCCGGAGATCGTGGCGGCGGCGAAGGCGGAGTTGCCCGACCGGGTCGTCCTGGACGGCGAGATCGGGGTACCCGCACTGATCGGTGACACGCACCGTCTCGACTGGGATTCCCTCGCGCAGCGCATTCATCCCGCCGAGTCGCGGGTCAGCATGCTCGCCGAGAAGACGCCCGCCATCTTCATCGGTTTTGACGCACTCGCCCTGGAGTCGACCGCGGTGAACGGGGAACCGTTCGCGGTCCGGCGAGAGGCGTTGTTGCGCGCGGTCGGGCCCGGTGGACGGGACCGGCGGATGCACGTCAGTCGGGTCACCGCCGATCCCGCCGTCGCCGAGGACTGGTTCTCCGCTTTCGAGGGGGCCGGCCTGGACGGGGTCGTGGCCAAACGACTCGACGGGGTGTACGTCGAGAACAAACGCGAGATGCTGAAGGTGAAACACAAGCGGACCGCGGACTGCGTAATCTTCGGCTATCGGATTCACAAGTCGGGCAGGGGGATCGGCTCGATGCTTCTCGGGCTCTATGGCGACGACGGCGAGTTGCGCATGGTCGGCGGTGCGGGCGCGTTCTCCGATGCCAAACGTGTTGAGCTGCAGGAGATGTTCGAGCCGATGCGGCTCGACCCGGGGAAGCCTGCGCCGGGTGAACCCACCCGGTGGCGGTCGGAGAAGTCGGGGGAGTGGATCCCGATCCGTCCCGAACTGGTCGCGGAGTTCGCCTACGACCAGATGGAGAACCAGCGCTTCCGACACACCGTGAAGTTCCTGCGCTGGCGGCCGGACCGAGACCCCCACAGCTGCGGCTATGACCAGCTCGAGGTTCCGCTCACCTACGACCTGCACGACGTCCTGGAAGGGGAATGACCATGGCATCACGTTCTCCCGCTGAAGAACTCGACGTCGCCGGAGTCGCTGTCCGGCTCAGCAACCCGGACAAGATCTATTTCCCCGAACTCGGCGAGAACGGTGGCCGCAAGCGGGATCTCGTGGGGTACTACCGGACCCTCGCCCTCGGCGTCGACGACAGCGGCGACGGACCGCTCATGCGCGCGACCCGAGACCGGCCGACGTTCCTGCAACGATTCCCGGACGGCGTCGAGGGGGAGGAGATCTATCAGAAGCACATCGCCAAGAAGCGTCCGGAACACGTGCAATCCACGCCGATCGTGTTCCCGTCCAAGCGGACCGGGGACGCCATCCGTCCCACGGTGCCCGCGGATCTGGTGTGGGCGGCCAATCTCGGTACCGTCACCTTCCACACCTGGCCGACCCTGCACCCGGACAACGACCATCCCGATCAGCTCCGCATCGACCTCGACCCGCAACCCGGCACGACGTTCGACGATGTGCGGCGCGTGGCGATCGACGGCTTGCGGCCGCTGTTGGACGAACTCGGCTTCACCGGCTTCGTGAAGACCTCGGGTGGCCGGGGGATTCACGTGTACGTCCCCATCGAACCCCGGTGGGACTTCATCGCCACCAGGCGCTGTGTCATCGCGCTCGCGCGTGAACTCGAACGCCGGGACCCGGGCAGCGTCACCACGTCGTGGTGGAAAGAGGAACGGGGGGAACGGATCTTCATCGACTTCAACCAGAACGCCCGTGACCGCACGATGGCCTCGCCCTACTCGGTACGACGCAGCGCGACCGGACGCGTGTCGACGCCGGTGACGTGGGACGAACTCGAAGACGTCGATCCCGACGACTGCACGATGGCGACGGTCCCGAAGCTGCTCGAGGACCGCGGTGATCCGTGGGTCGACATCGCCGATCACCGCCGTGGCATCGAGAAGTTGCTCGAGATGGTGCAGACGGATGACGCAAACGGCCTCGGTGACATGCCTTATCCGCCCAGCTATCCCAAGATGCCCGGCGAGCCGCCGCGTGTGCAGCCCAGCAAGAAGGTCGCCGAACACTGGGACGAGAAGGGCAACCGACGCTCCGACGCATGAGTCGCTGCAGACCCGTATGACGTTGTGCCCGGTTTCCGGGTTCAACGTCATACGGAAGGTTCTCCGGTCAGCGGCGCAGCGCCTCGGCGGCCCACTCGGCGAAGGTCTGCCACCCGATGTCGGGGAACCGGCGGTGCAGCCCGGGGATGTCCACCTCGTACCCGCGGTCGCCGAGGAAGGCGAACATCGCGCTCAGGTCGGCTGACGGGATGCGTTCGGGGTCATAGGATTCCGCACTCACGGTGATGCCGAGGACGTCGCCTGTGACCCGCGCCATCTCGGAGGGCGTCAGCTCGTCGGAGGCGATGTCGATGCGTTCACCGGCATGCGCACCCGGGTCCTGCAACAACATCGCGACGAACCGGCCGAGGTCGCGACGTGAGAGTTGTTGCAGCGGTTTGTCGGCGGGCATCGCGATCGGCATGACCCCGGCGGCGAGGGCGTCGGCACCGGCGAGCAGGTTGTCGTAGAAGTAGGCCGGCCCCACGATCGTGTGCGGGATGTCGGTGGCGGCGAGCATCTTCTCGACCTCGAACTTGGAGTCGAAGTGAGGGACGCCGGTGTCGCGGTCGGCGGAGGCCACCGACGAGAACACGAGATAGGGGAGCGAGGCAGCGGTCGCCGCCTCGATCAGCGCGGTGCCCTGGGCGACCTCGGCGTCGACGCCGGACTCGAAGGGCGTCGTCAGCGCGAAGGCGCCCGCCGCGCCGGTGAACGCATCGGTGAGGCCTACGCCGCTGACGATGTCACCGACGGCGAGTTCGACGCCGCGATCGGCGAGCACCGCCGCTTTCGACGACACGGCGTCGCGGACGAGTGCACGCACTGCGACACCGGCCTCGAGCAGCGCGTCGAGCACCGCGCCGCCCTGACCGCCGGTGGCTCCGATGACGACGACGGGAGAGGAATCGGACATGCCCCCGACCCTAGTGCGGTTCGCGTGACCGGCAAGCGGGTTTGGGTGTGGGCGTGCCCGGCGGCTATCATCTCGTCGTTGGAGGATTCGCCTAGTGGCCTATGGCGCTCGCCTGGAACGCGGGTTGGGTTAACAGCCCTCAGGGGTTCGAATCCCCTATCCTCCGCCACCGAAGGTCCGTGGTGCACTCCCGCAAGGGGGTCGCACCGCGGACCTTCGTCGTATCTCCGGTTCGTAACCCGCCAGGACCTGCGCAGATGTGCCCGCCGCGACGTCGCTGAGCCCCGGTGTCGCCCAGCCGTGAACCCTCGCTACACTGGACGACGGATCCCGCGCGGCGTGCATCCTGTGAACTCCCCCAGGGCCGGAAGGCAGCAAGGGTCAACGGGCTCTCTCGGGTGCGCGGGGTCCCCTATATCCCCGATTCATTTTTCCAGGTCTGTGTCGTCGGACACCCGCGCCGGCGTCCAGCGCGAGAGGTCCAACGTTGAATTTCCACTCGATGAGTGCCGACCAACTACGTGACACCCAGGCGGACCTGAAGAAGCGCTACGACGAGCTGGCCGCGCTGGGCCTCGAGCTCGATCTCACGCGCGGCAAGCCGTCTCCCGAACAGCTGGATCTGTCCAACGCGCTGCTGTCCCTGCCCGGCGATGACTACCGCGACGGCAACGGCACTGACACCCGCAACTACGGCGGCCTCGTCGGATTGCCCGAGCTGCGCGAGATCTTCGGCGAGCTGCTCGCCGTCGACCCGAAGAACCTGATCGCGTTCGGCAACTCCAGCCTCGAACTCATGCACGACCTCACGGTCTTCGGCTTGCTGCACGGCACCGTCGATTCCGACGAGCCGTGGGGCCGTCAGAAGATCAAGTTCCTGTGCCCGGCCCCCGGATACGACCGGCACTTCGCGATCACCGAGAGCTTCGGCATCGAGATGATCCCGGTGCCGATGCTCCCGGACGGTCCAGATGTCCGGCTCTGCGCCGAGCTCGTCGCCAACGACCCGAGCATCAAGGGGCTGTGGGCGGTGCCCACCTACTCCAACCCGACCGGCGTCACGTTCTCCGAAGAGGTGACACGCGGTCTGCTCGCGATGCCGGCTGCCCCCGACTTCCGTATCTACTGGGACAACGCCTACGCGGTTCACACCCTGGTCGATGCCGCGCCGACGCAGCTGCCTGTCCTCGAGATGGCCGCCGAAGCCGGTCACCCCAATCGCGTGTACGTCCTCGGCTCGACGTCGAAGATCACGTTCGCAGGTGGCGGCGTGTCGTTCTTCGGGTCGTCGGACGAGAACATCGCCTGGTTCAGCAAGTACCTCGGCTTCAAGACCATCGGTCCGGACAAGGTCAACCAGCTGCGTCACCTCAAGTTCTTCGGTGACGCCGACGGCGTGCGCGCCCACATGGCCCGCCACCGCGAGATCCTGGCGCCGAAGTTCAAGCTGGTGCTCGACATCCTCGAGGATCGGCTGGCCGAGTCGAAGGTCGCCTCGTGGTCGGAGCCCGAGGGCGGCTACTTCATCAGCCTCGACGTCGTCGACGGAGCGGCCCGACGCACCATCGAACTGGCGAAACAAGCCGGTATCGCCCTGACCGGTGCCGGTTCCGCGTTCCCCTACAAGACTGATCCGCACGACCGGAACATCCGTCTCGCGCCGACCTTCCCGAACACCGACGACCTGCGGGCCGCGATGGACGGGGTCGCGACGTGCGTGCTCCTCGCCTCGGCCGAGACCCTGCTGGCGGAGCGCAACTGAGCCACTCGTCTCGCCGACACGCCGCATCGAAACGCCCACGCAGCGTTAGATAGCTCTCATTCGGCGGTGAGTGAACCGGTATGCACCGATCCATATGCCACTCTTGTAAATCGTGAATCTGCCCAGGCCGGTTCTTCTCGCATCCGGTTTCGCCATCGTCGGGGTCATCGCTCTGGCACTCCAGGATGTCGTCGTGCCCTGGGGAGCCCAGTTCTGGGGTCTGCTCAACAATCAGATCGACCTGGCCGTGTATCGGCAGGGAGCTCAAGCCGTCACCGAGGGTGCCAGCCTCTACGACGTCAAGATGATCGGCGACCTCGACTACACGTACTCGCCGTTCTCGGCGTTGCTCTTCACACCTCTCGCGTGGATCTCGTTCGACGTGGCGCGATGGCTGTGGACCGCGGGCATCGTGGTCGCCCTCTATCTCGTCGTCATGCTGAGCTTCCGCAGCCTGGGCCGGCCGGTCACGTGGCCGCTGCGGGTGATCGCGATGGCGCTGGTCGCGGTGGCGATGCTGCTCGAACCCGTCCGGACGACCATCTGGTACGGCCAGATCAACGTCTTCCTGATGCTGCTGATCCTGGCGGACCTCACCCGTCCTGACACCAGCAAGACCAAGGGCATCGGCACCGGTATCGCCGCGGGAATCAAACTGACGCCGCTGATCTTCGCCGGTTACTACGCGGTGCAACGCAATTGGCGAGCGTTCTTCGGGGTCATCGGCGGATTCGCCATGACGGTGGCGATCGGCTTCATCGCGCTTCCGCGTGACTCGTGGGCCTACTGGACCGGCAAGCTGTTCCAGTCCGACCGTGTCGGCTCGGCGCAGCTGCGCGGCAATCAATCGATCCGCGGGATGCTCGCGAACCACCTCGACACCGACGATCCGTCGACTCTCCTGTGGGCCGCACTGGTCGTGACCGCCCTCGTCGCCGGTTTCGCGGTCGCCGCCTACGCCCATCGCAGAGGGCAGGAACTGGTGGCGATCAGCATCGTCGGCATGACCTCATGTGTGGTCTCGCCGATGTCGTGGGGTCACCACTGGGTCTGGTTCGTGCCGATCGTGGTGGCCGGCGTCCACCTGGCTCTCGACACCCGACGCACCCAGGTCGAACGTGGCCTGGCGGCAGCATCCGCCACGGCCGTCGTGCTGCTGGCGTTCGCGTGGCCGACGCATGTCCCGGGGCTCGTGCCCGACGCCTACTACACGGGTCTCTACGTGAAGACCCGGGTCACCTGGCTCAACTGGTTCACCGTCAGCCCGTATCTGTGGGCGTATCTCGGGATCCTGATCGCGACGGTCGTCGCCCTCCGGTTCTTCGGTTCCCGTTCGGTTGCCGAGTCCGACCCGGCCGCAGTCATCGCTCCCGGGGTCGCGGTAGCGGTCATCGCCGATGGCGGATTGCCCACCGATCAGGCCGACGGTGGCAGCTCCCGGGCCGTCGAACCGTCCGTGCGGACCCACGCCGACCACGTGGATCTGTCCGACGAGATGGTCGATGACCTGGTCGGAACCGCCGGTGAGCTGATGGGTGATGCACCCGAGACAGGGGCATCGCCCGCAGTGTGAGGCAGGCGCATCCGATGTCACGGGTCGCCGGTACTCTCGACGCGTGGCTCTGTATCGCACCTATCGCCCGGCTACCTTCGCCGACGTCGTGGGGCAGGAGCACGTCACCGATCCGTTGAGCCGTGCCCTCGACTCCGGGCGCATCAACCACGCGTACCTCTTCTCTGGTCCGCGCGGCTGTGGCAAGACGTCGTCGGCGCGAATCCTGGCGCGGTCGTTGAACTGTGCCGAAGGCCCTACCTCACGGCCCTGCGGCACGTGCTCGTCATGCGTGGCGCTCGCTCCCGGTGGACCGGGCAACCTCGACGTCATCGAACTCGACGCGGCCAGCCACGGCGGCGTCGACGACACCCGCGAGTTGCGTGACCGCGCGTTCTACGCGCCGGCCGAGTCGCGTTATCGCGTGTTCATCGTCGACGAGGCGCACATGGTGACCAACGCCGGCTTCAACGCGCTGCTCAAGATCGTCGAGGAGCCGCCGGAGCACCTCATCTTCGTGTTCGCGACGACCGAGCCGGAGAAGGTGCTGCCGACGATCCGCTCGCGCACGCACCACTATCCGTTCCGTCTGCTCGCCCCGCCGGTCATGCGCGGTCTGCTGGAGAAGATCTGCGAGCGCGAGGGTGTGACTGTCGCACCCGAGGTCTACCCACTGGTCATCCGTGCCGGTGGGGGTTCGCCGCGTGACTCGCTGTCGATCCTCGATCAGCTCCTCGCCGGCGCCGACGACCAGGGCGTCGCCTACGAGCGTGCACTCGCGCTACTCGGTGTCACCGACATCGCCCTCATCGACACCGCCGTCGACGCACTGGCGTCTGCCGACGGCGCGGCGCTGTTCGGGGCCGTCGAGAAGGTCGTCGACGCAGGTCACGATCCGCGCCGTTTCGCGGTCGACCTCCTCGAACGACTCCGCGACCTGATCCTGCTGCAGGCCGTTCCCGATGCTGCCGACCGCGGGCTGGTCGAGGCGCCGGGCGATCAGCTCGCACGCATGCAGAGTCAGATCGAGACGCTCGGTCCCGCCTCATTGACGCGCTTCGCCGAGATCGTGCACGACGCCCTCGGCGAGATGCGCGGCACCACGTCGCCGCGCCTCCTCCTCGAGGTGATGTGCGCGCGCATGTTGCTGCCCGCGGTGTCGAACGACGACGCCGCCCTGCTGCAGCGGCTCGAGCGTCTGGAATCGGGGATCGGTACGACGTCGATCCCGGTGCCGGCGAAACCCGCTGAGCCAGAACCGGAACCGAAGTTCGTGCGCCCGTCGCAGCGTAAGGCGATGGAAGAGGCGAAGGCGGCCGAGGAGGCACGTCGCGCTGCGGCCGAGGAAGCCGAGGCCGATGTCGCCGTCGTGGCACCGACGCCCCCGGCGCCGATGCCGACACCGCCGACACCAACCGCGCCGCAGCCTGTTGCGCCGGAGCCTGTCGCGCCGGCACCCGAGCCCGTGGCCGCTGAACCCGTGGCCGCTGAACCCGTCGCCGCTGAACCCGTCGCCGTTGAAACCGCGGCCGCTGACCCGGTTTCCGAGACACCTGTGGTCGAGGAGTCGGTCAGTGGCGAGTCGGTCGTTGCCGATCCGGCTGCGCTGATGGCCGACGTCGAGGACACCACCGACGACGCGGACATGCTCGAGGAGCTGAGTGTCGAGGAGCCTGCGCTCGACGCCCTCCCCGACCCGGATGCGCTCGATCTCGGGGACCTCGAATCCGCAGACACCGAAGCTCCGGACACCGAAGCTCCGGACACCGAAGCTCCGGACGCCCAGGCGCCGACGCTCGATCTCCCCGTCGCCGCAGTCGAGTCGCCGGTCGAGGGAGAGGCAACAGCGCCGCCCGCGCCGGAACCCGTGCGGACCGACCGCACCCCCTCAGTCCGGAACGGCGGCACCCCGACCGCGCCGGAGCCACCCTCGCGCGCACGGGCGGCCGAACCGGCCACGAAACCCGCCCCCGAGCCGGGGCAGTCGGTCCACTTCGACGACATCCCGTTGCCGGACGAACCGGTCGATGAGTACTCGGTTCCGCCGCCCGACGCGATGCCGATCCGGGCCAAGGCGCCTGAGCCGAAACCGGAACCGGAGCCCGAACCCGCTCCCTCCGGTGGACTCGACGCCGACGAGGTCCGCAAGCGGTATCCGGAGATCCGGGCAGCGGTGCGGGAGCGTTCGAAGAGTCTCGAACCGATGTTGTCGGCGGCGGTCATCGCCGACCTCGAGGGCACCACGGTCGTCCTGGGGCATCCCGTCGAGGTGCTCGTCGGCCGACTCTCGGCACCCCATGCGGTGACGATCATCCGCGAGGCGCTTTCCGAGGTCTTCGGCACACCGCTCGACGTGCGCACCGTGCATCAGGCCCCGGGCACTGCGGTCGCGCCGTCGGCGGCCGGGGGCGGGCAGCCGACGAAACCGCAGGCCAAGCCGCGGCAGTCGTACTCGCGCCCGAGTCGTGCTCGTGATCAGTCTGTGTCCACGGCCCCCGCACCCGAGCCAGTGGCCGAACCGGAGGAGCCCGAGCCGCCACGCGCGGACGAGGACATCCCCGACGAGGAGCGGGCCGAGATGGTCGCCGATGCGAGGACGGGAGCGCCCGAACAGCGCCTGGACCCCGACCTGGTGGCCCTCGAGCTGCTCAAGTCGGAACTCGGGGCACGGCCGATCGAGTGACCGTCGTGATCACGGGCTGGTGGAACGCAGGCATGCGGTGGCGATCGGTCGGACGTCTGGCGACGGCATCGGCGGCAGTGACGACGGCACTGACGCTGTCGATGGCATGCGCCGAAGCGGCACCGGGCGGGCCGCCCCCGCCCCCTGCTGCGGTGTCCGACGCCTCGGTGTCTCACGCGCCGGTATCGCACGCGCGGTCCGCCCTGCGGCACTCCGTCGACAAGCAGTCGCGTTCCGTCGGACTGGTCGACGTGAAGACCGTCGTCGCGGACGCGGTGCTGGACCTGCGGTACGCGACCACCGACAACTTCGTCGGTGAGCAGCTGTACCCGCGCAACGCCCGCTGTCTGGTCCACGAGTCGATGGCTCCGGGCCTGCGGACCGCGGCCCAGACGCTGCGGGCCCGTGGCGAGACCCTGGTGTTCTGGGACTGCTATCGGCCGCATTCGGTGCAGCAGCGCATGTTTCGGAAAGTGCCCGATCCGGCGTGGGTCGCGGCCCCCGGCCCCTATTCGACCAGCCACGAATCCGGGCGCTCGGTCGACGTCACGCTGGCGGTCCGCAACCCGAGCTGTCCGGCTCCGCGTAGGGTCGGCGACCTCTGCCGTATCGACATGGGCACCGACTTCGACTCCTTCACTCCACGCGCGACCGCATTTGCGACGCATGGGGTTTCGGTGTCTGCGCAGGCCGCGCGGGCCCGGCTGCGCCGGGCGATGACCGCCGGGGGACTGAGCGTCTACTCCGGCGAATGGTGGCACTTCGACGGACCAGGCGCGGACGTGCGCCGGCCGATCATCGACGTCCCCCTCACCTGAGACCTGCAAGACGCGAAACCCCGCCGGTGATCCGACGGGGTTTCGTTTGGTCGAAGGGACTCAGGCGTTCCACCACGGCCGCAGCGGGACCTGGTGTCCACCGTGGTCGTCGAGCTTGGTCGCCAGCACGTGGTGGAGCTGGATGATGTTGCGGTTGAAGCCGATCCGGCAGCCCGCCATGTACAGGCCCCACAGGCGGGCGGTACCCTCGCCGACCTCGGCGACAGCCTCGTCCCAGTGCTCGACGAGGTTGGCGTTCCAGTCCCGGAGGGTCATCGCGTAGTGCTCGCGGAAGTTCTCCTCGTGGATGACCTCCATGCCGCCGATGTCCTGGAGCTTGGAGATGATCTTGCCCGAACCGGTGAGTTCGCCGTCGGGGAACACATAGCGGTCGATGAACGAACCGGCCTTGCTGCGACTGGCGTTGTCGGGCCGGGTGATGCAGTGGTTCAACAGCATTCCGCCTGGGCGAAGCTTGTCACGCATGAAGCCGAAGTAGGCCGGGTAGTTGCTGACACCGATGTGCTCGGTGAGACCGATCGACGACACCGCGTCGAAGCCGGACTCGGTGATATCGCGGTAATCGCTGTGGCGCACCTCGGCCAAGTCGGTGAGGCCCTCGTCGACGATGGCCTTCTGCGCCCACTCGGCCTGCTCGGCCGACAGCGTCGCGCCGATGGCGTGAACGCCGCGCTTGGCGGCGTAGCGCACCATTCCGCCCCAGCCGCACCCGATGTCGAGCAGCCGGTCGCCCGGCTTGAGGCGCAGCTTCTCGAAGATGAGGCGGTACTTGTTGTCCTGTGCGGTCTCCAGCGACGCGTCGTGGTCGGGGTAGACCGCGCACGTGTAGGTCATCGAGGGGCCGAGGACCCACTCGTAGAAGGCGTTCGACACGTCGTAGTGGTAGTGGATGACCTCGGCGTCACGAGCCTTGCTGTGCCGCAGGCCTTCGGCGAAGCGACGCCAGCGCGGCACGGCCTCCTGCGGGGGCGGGGCGATCGGCTTGAAGTGCTCGATGCCGAGCGAGCGTGCGATCTGCGCCAGGGCCAGCGGTGAGGGGCGGTGGAAGTCCAGGTCGCTCGCGAGGGCCTTGAGTGCGGGGTAGGGGTCGCCGGGATGTGCGCCGACGAGTTCGAGGTCTCCGGCGATGTAGGCGCGGGCCAGGCCGAGATCACCGGGAGCGGTGACGAGATAGGTGGTGCCGCGCGGCGTCTTCAGATTGAGGCCGTACTGGGCGTCTGCCGGGCCGGCGCTGCTGCCGTCGTATGCCGAGATCCGAATCGACAGGTTGCCGCCGAGGAGGGTCTCGAAGATCTCGGACAAGGACATTTTCCAGGTGTGGGGATCCGCACCGGCGGGTGCGCTGTCTTTGAATGTCGTCATTGGCGTTTCACCGCTTTCGAATAGAGGTCCAGAAGACGGCCGCGGGGGTCGTACCGCTTCTTCAGGAGCCGATAACTCTCACCGCCGTAGAGTTCGTCGAACTCGTCCGGCTCGTAGAAACTTTCCGAGTACAGCGATTTGTGGCCGTCGAGTTCGGCGACCTTGCGTTCGATGATCTTGTTGGTGTGCCCGGGATCGCCCGGGGTGACCGGCACGGCCGACCAGAAGCCGACGTTGACGTAGGTGCGTTGCGGTTCGAGCGGGTACAGCGGCCACGGGCGGACCGGGTCCGAGCCGGGCAAGGCGGGTTCGCGGAGACGCAGCGGGCACAACCAGATCGGCTCGATCGGGATGTTGTCCAGGAACCATTCGACGTACTCGGTGGTGCGCTCGATCGGAACCTCGATGTCCTGCACGACGCGTTCACCCGCCGGCAGGCCTTTGCGGGCGTTGAGCCGATCGCCGATGTCGTAGCGCTGGTCGAGTCCGATGAGCTTCCAGTAGAAGCTGCTGCGCAGGTAGCGCTTCGGCCACCAGCGGCGGATCTTCGGGTTCTGCGCACCGAAAGCGCGCGAGCACCAGAACCAGTCGGTGTCCCAGCGCCAGAGGTAGTCGTGGATGGTGAGACGGTCGGTGGTCTTGCTCTGGACGGAGCGGTAGTAGATGTCCATCCCGGTGTAGTCGCTGACTGGGCCCTCCTCGTCGGTCTGGCGTCCGAGTGTGAGGTAGGACTCGTTGGCGGAGAACACGACTCCGTCGAGATAGTCGACGTGCTCGCCGCCGTAGGTCTTGTCGGTGACGATCGCCTCCATCGTCGACTGCAACTCGGCGACGGAGGTGAACCGCACGTGGCGCAGCGCGACGTAGGGCTTCACCGGTTCCAGCTCGATGCGCAGTCGGACCGAATAGCCCAGCGTGCCATAGGAGTTCGGGAAGCCGAAGAACAGATCGGCATGTTCGTTGGTGGGTGTGGCGGTGATGATTTCACCGTCACCGGTCAGGATGTCGATCTCCGACACCGACTCGTGCGGGAGTCCGGAACGGAACGAGGTGCTCTCGATGCCGAGGCCGGTCACCGCGCCGCCGAGGGTGATCGTCTTGAGCTGGGGGACCACCAGGGGCGCCAGACCATAGGGCAGGGTCGCCGCGACGAGGTTTTCGTAGGTGCACATCCCGGCGACGTCGGCGGTTCGGGCGTCGGGGTCGACCGAGATCACCCGGTCGAGTCCGGAGACGTCCAGTCCGGGATGTGGATTGGCTGCGCGTTTGCGGAAGAGGTTGGACGTCTTCTTCGCAAGGCGCACGGTCGCGTTCGGAGGAATGGCACGATAGCTGGCCAGTAGGGTGGACACCCCCTGGTCAAATGCCTGTCCCCCCATCTCCAGCCCAGAGCTCACCCGGCTAGCCTAGGACTTGATCAGTTCGCCCGCCAATCGTTTCGTCCTGAGGAGTGTCCATCGTGGGTCAGGTTTCCGCATCACAATCGATCGACATCACCGCCGCTCCGGACGCCGTCATCGGGGCGCTCGCCGATTACGACGACGTGCGTCCGGCGATCCTCCCGGCGCAGTACCGCGACTACAAGGTCATCAGCGGCGGTAACGGCGACGGCACCGTCGTGCACTGGATTCTGCAGGCCACCTCGAAGCGGCAGCGTGACGTGCAGGCGACCGTCAGCGTCACCCCGGACACCGTCACCGAGCGCGACGCCAACTCCACCATGGTGACGACATACAAGGTCGCCCCGTCGGGCAGCGGTTCGCGCGTCACGACCACCACCACCTGGAACGGTGCCGGCGGCATCGGCGGCTTCTTCGAGAAGACCTTCGCGCCCAAGGGACTCAACCGCATTCAGGCCGAGGTGCTCGGCAACCTCAAGAAGCGCCTAGAGAACTGACGGCGCAGAGAACTGACGGCGCAGAGAACTGACAGGCGCAGAGAACTGACCCCGCGCAGGAGGGGCCGGGCCCGACCGTCGCCGCTTCCGATCAGGGACGGCGTCGACTCCACGCGGGTGGTCTTGCGGTCGGGGCCCGAATCCACCGTCGGCGAAGCGCTCCTCGCGTCCCCGAGTCTCGCGGGCCTCGGCGCCGCGGAACTGCGGGCGCGCGCCGCCGCGGGGGAGATCGTCGACGCCGGCGGTCAACCCGTCGACCTCGACGCGCCGTCGCGGGTGAACGTCTCGCTCTACCTGTACCGCGATCTCCCCGACGAGGTCCCGATCCCGTTCGACGTCCCGGTGCTCTACCGCGACGACAACATCGTCGTCGTGGACAAACCGCACTTCCTGGCGACCATGCCGCGGGGCCGTCACGTGACGCAGACCGCTCTGGTGCGACTCCGGCGCGAGCTGGACAGCGACACGATCTCGCCGGTCCATCGACTCGATCGCCTCACCGCCGGCATTCTGCTCTTCACCTTGCGCCCCGAGGTCCGGGCTGCTTACCAGGACCTCTTCGCGTCGAGGAAGGCGCGCAAGGAGTATCGCGCGCTCGCGCCGGTCGACGAGGCGCTCTCCGACACCGTCACCGTGCGCGACCGTATCGAGAAAACCGCCGGTGATCTGCGGGCGCGCGTCGTCGACGGTCCGGTCAACGCCATCAGCGACATCACCCTCGTCGAGCAGACCGACCGCGGTGGCGTGTACCGGCTGGTGCCGCACACGGGACGTACCCATCAGCTGCGGCTGCACATGTCCTCGCTGGGCGTCCCCATCGTCGACGATCCGCTGTATCCCGATGTCCGCCCGGAGCTGGCGGAACGACCCGACCACGGGGACTTCACGTCCCCGCTGCGGCTGGTCGCGCACGTCCTGGAGTTCACCGATCCGCTCGACGGCACGCCGCGCCGGTTCGAGAGCCGACGCTCGGTGTGGTCGGGCTGACCTCGATACCCCTGTAAACCGCCCCCAAATGCGCCCCCGAAATGCGCCCCCGACATCCGCCCCCGACATCCGCCCTCCAGCAGGACGCCGGCGACATATCGTCCGCGGTGAGCTTCCACAGGGTTCATTCCAGGGGCGGTTTTGCGTGGTGGCTGCGTGGGACCTCGATACGGCCCTCGGCTTGCGCCTCGGACCTACTCGGCCGGCAGGACCACTACCCTGGCCACCGTGACGATTCGAGCGTCGTATGAGCGACACCCCGACCTGGGATGTGAAGCCGTCGTCTTCACCGACGACGAGTCGCTGGCCTGTTTCCAGATCCAGCGCGATCTCACCGGCGGACCGCGCGCCGACGAACACTGCGTCACGACCGGTGCGAGCGCACCCGTCTACGGCGGCATCGTCGAATGGCGGCGCGTCGACGACCGTTTCGAGTTCTCGCTGACCCGCCGGGCAAGCCGACTGTTCGGGGACGAGGTGCTGTCCTTCGAGATCAGCCCGGTCGACGAGGTGACCGTCGACGACATCGCCGCGCATGTCGATCGATTGTTGCGCTGACCCGGGGGCTACCCTGGACGGCGTGACGCAACCATTCGATCCCAGCGCATTGTTCGGCGGCGGCCAGGGCGGCGAGAACCCGATGGCGGGACTGCTGGCCCAGGCGCAGCAGATGCAGGAGAAGCTCCTGTCCGCACAGAACGAGATCGCTGCGGCGGAGATCGTCGGAAGCGCGGGCAACGGCCTGGTCACCGTGACCGGCAACGGCACCGGTGAGGTGACCGCGGTGTCCATCGACCCCAAGGTCGTCGACCCCGAAGACGTGGAGACCCTGCAGGATCTGCTGTTGGGCGCGCTCGCTGACCTGTCGCAGAAGCGTGAGCAGCTCACCACGGAGAAGATGGGTCCGCTGGCCGGAGGCCTCGGCGGCGGCATCCCCGGGCTCGGCGGCTGATCGCGCCCGCCGCGCGATCCTCCCCACGACACCAGAGAACCCGGGCACACGATGTATGAAGGACCGATCCAGGATCTGATCGACGAACTGGCCAAGCAGCCGGGTCTCGGTCCGAAAGGTGCGCAGCGGATCGCGTTCCACCTGCTCGCCGGGGAGAAGTCCGACATCGACCGGCTGATCGCCGCACTCGGACGCGTCCGCGACGACGTCGTGTTCTGCGCCGAATGCGGCAACGTGTCGGCGAATCGGCTGTGCCGGATCTGCTCGGATTCCCGGCGTGACGCCACCAAGATCTGTGTCGTCGAAGAACCCAAGGACGTCCACGCGATCGAGCGGACCAAGGAGTTCACCGGCCGCTACCACGTGCTCGGCGGTGCGCTCGACCCGTTGTCCGGGATCGGGCCCGACCAGCTGCGCATTCGTGAGCTGCTGCGGCGGCTCGCCAATCAGGAGGACGGAGTCGACGTCAGCGAGGTGATCGTCGCGACCGACCCCAACACCGAGGGCGAGGCGACCGCCACCTACCTGCAACGCATGCTCAAAGACTTCCCCGGGCTGTCGGTGACACGGCTGGCGTCGGGTCTGCCGATGGGCGGCGATCTCGAGTTCGCCGACGAACTGACGCTCGGCCGTGCGCTGTCCGGTCGCCGGATTCTGGCCTGAGGACCGCACGCGGGGCGTGTTGCGCCACCCCGGCTAAGGTCGGGAGGTGATATCGCTGAAGCGGGGGCGTCAACGAATCCGGGTGATCGCGGCGGGGATGGCCGCGATCGCCGCCATCGGCCTGGTGGACACGGCACGGGCCGTGCCTTCCGCCGGGGCTGCGGTACCCGAGCTGGAATGGACCTCATGTCCCGCCGTTCACGGTGTTCCGTCGAGCGTCCGGTGTGCCGCGGTCGAGGTTCCGCTGGATCACGCCCAGCCGAACGGGCCCACTATCGAACTCCTGGTGAGCCGCGTCCCAGCCCGCGATCCGGCGCACCGCCGCGGTGTCCTGATGGGCAATCCGGGAGGCCCCGGCGGCGACGGGATCGCGATGTTCAGCCAGTTGCATCCGCCGGCCGAGGTGCGCGACCACTGGGATCTCGTCGCCGTGCAACCGCGCGGCCTGGTGTCGGGCACGCCGCTGAAGTGTGCTCCGATCACCGGAGCGGAACCCGAAATCCTCACCGCCGCAGGAAAACTCAATCGCGAACGGTGCGCGCGGAGGACGCCCGGTCTGGGGTCGACCCTGACGACGGAGAACACCGCGCGTGACATCGAGGTGGTTCGCCGCCGGTTGGGCGAGACCAAGATCAGTCTGTACGGGGTCTCGTACGGGACATTGCTCTTCGCGACCTACGCGACGCTGTTCCCCCAGCGGGTAGACCGCATGGTCCTCGATTCCGGGTTCGATCCGGGCGTCGTGTGGAACAGCCTGCTCGATGTCCAGACTCCCGGCTACAAGGCCCGTGTCCACGCCATGATGGCGTGGATCGCCCGCCATGACCACGTCTACCATCTGGGAACCACTCCGCTCGCCGTGTACCGGAAGTGGAGCAACCGCGTCAGCGCCGAGGCGGGTGTCCCGCCGTCGCTGGTCGCACCGCCGGCGCAGGTCGGGGACGTTCCGCCGGGGCTCCGCGCCGTCGCCGAACAGTACATCGCCGGTACCGACCTGACCGCGGATGCGCGTGCACGGTTCGAGAACTTCGTCGCGACGCTGCTGACACCTGGTTCGGTGCAAGCGAATTCGGGACTTCTGGTCCTGACGCGGGCGTTCGCGCCCGATCGGAACCTCTGGCCGGTCATCGCGATGATGACGGCCGGCGCCCCCGGGAAGTTCGCCAAGCCGTCGCCCGCGGTCCTCGAAGCGGCGACGGTCTCACGAGACATGCAGGCGGCCGTCCTCTGCAACGAGAACCAGGTGCCCGCGGATCCGTCGATGAGTCTTTCGGCGTTCATCACCGGGTACGTCACCGCCGACCCGTTCGAGGCGCCGGGACTCGTCTACCGCTCGGGGATGGCCTGTGCCGGAGCAGCTCCGGTCACCCGTCCGATCCAGATCCGGGATCGGGGACTCGCCGTACGGCCGTTGCAGATCCAGAGCGTCGGGGACCCGCAGACGCCGTACCGCGGAAGTCTGGTCATGCAACGCCGGATGGGCAGTCACCTGATCACCGTCGGCGGAGGCGACCACGCCCAGCTCGGCCGCGGGAACGGGCCACTCGACGCCGCGATCGCCGAATACCTGAGGACCGGACGGACGGCGGTGACCCGGGTTCCGGAGGCGCCCATCACGGCGTCGCTGACCCGGTTCCCGCCGAGCCTGACCGTGGGCGCGACGGCTTGGTGACGGCACCCGACCGCGTCGCGCCCGAGGTCGGCGCGCGTCTCGCCGAGCTCGCTGCGGGGCTCGACTCGGGGATCGTCGCGATCGACGGGCCGTCGGGTGCCGGGAAGTCGACGGTCGCGGATCTGCTCGTCGCCCGGTTGCGCGACCGCGGGGTCGGCGTGACGCTGGTGCGCACCGACGACTTCGCGACCTGGGACGACCCGGTCGCGTGGTGGCCCGAGCTGGAGGCCGATGTCCTGCATTCCTTCGTCCGACGCCGCGACTACCGCTACCGTCCTCGGGTCTGGCGCGACGGCCGTGCGACGCCGGGCCCGCAGGTGTGGATCGAATGGCAGCCACTACTGATCATCGAAGGCGTCTCGTCGGCGCGCCGTCGCATCGCCGACCGGCTGACTCGTGCCCTGTGGCTCGACGGCGGAACCGAGGCGGAGCGTCTGGAGCGGGCGGTCGCGCGGGACGGCGAGGAGTCGCGGGCACACCTGCGGCAGTGGCAGGAGTTCGAACGAGGCTGGTTCGCCGTCGACCGCACCCGCGAACGGTGCGTCCTACTGGACTGACCGGCCGGTCGCGGCTCGCGGTTACTGTCGGATATGGACACTCGACGGCGGTTCCGCGATCTCGCGGAGCTCGATGCGCACCTGATCGACTGTCGCGCATGCCCGCGGCTCGTCGAGTGGCGTGAACAGGTGGCCCGGGAGAAGCGTCGCGCGTTCGCCGACCAGGAGTACTGGGGACGTCCGGTGCCCGGCCTCGGACCGGCCGACGCGCGGTTGCTGATCGTCGGTCTCGCACCTGCCGCGCACGGCGGCAACCGCACCGGCCGGATGTTCACCGGCGACCAGAGCGGCGATTTCCTGTTCTCCGCCATGTATCTCGCCGGCCTGGTGAGTCAACCGCATTCGGTGGCGATGGATGACGGGCTGGAGCTGTTCGGTACGCGGATCACCGCACCCGTGCATTGCGCTCCGCCGCAGAACAAACCGACCGTAGAGGAACGGGACCGGTGTTCGTACTGGTTGCACGGCGAGCTCGAACTGCTCGCTCCGACAGTGCGTTCGGTGATCACGCTCGGGGTTTTCGGTTGGCAGTCGGCACTGCGCACATTCGGTGCGCTCGGCTGGACGGTGCCACGTCCGGCACCGAAGTTCGGGCACGGGGCGTCGACGATCCTGACCCGCGGCGACGCGACACTCGAGGTGTTCGGGTGCTATCACGTGAGCCAGCACAACACCTTCACCGGGCGGCTGACCGTCGACATGCTCGTCGAGGTGTTGCAGCGGGCGGCGAAGTCGGCGGGGATCGCTCTGGGGCAGTGAGCTTGTTGTCCTACCGTCGCCGCCCGGCGGCGAGACGCTCCTTGCGCAGCCGGCTGACCTCGGGCAGATCCAGCGGCGCAAGCGATTCGACGCCCATCGCGGTTGCGAGGAGGTAATCGGCGAGCTCCGGGTTGCGGGCCAGCGCCGGACCATGCATGTAGGTGCCGATCACGCTGCCCTGCACGACGCCCTCGGTGCCGTCGCCGACCCCGTTGCCGACGCCGTGTTTGACGCGACCGAGAGGTGCGGCGTCTGAGCCCAGTGTGCTTCCGCCGCGGTGGTTCTCGAAACCGGTGAGCGGCTGGGTGAGCGCGGCCAGAGTCGGTTCGGTGATCAGCTCGCCGATGCTGCGCTTCGCCTGCGGAGTCGTCGTCAGGTCGAACAGCGAGATGCCGTCGACCCGTTCGCCCGCCGAGGTCTCGTACCAGTGGCCGAGCACCTGGATGGCCGCACAGATCGCCAGGACCGGACGGCCCGCCGCGGCGGCCTGCTGCAGGCCGGGATAGCGGGCCAGGTGCCGGGTCGCGAGACGCTGGGCGTAATCCTCGGCGCCACCGAGGGTGTAGACGTCCAGCGAATCGGGAACCGGGTCGTCGAGCGTGATGTGCACGACTTCGGCGTCGATGCCGCGCATGATCGCGCGGCGTTTGAGGACGAGGGCGTTGCCGCTGTCGCCGTAGGTGCCCATGACGTCGGGCAGGACCAGCCCGATGCGCAGCGTCGACTCGCTCACTGTTCGGCCCTCCGTGCACGTTCCGCACGTTCCATGGCGATCCCCAGATCGCGGAACGCGGTGTAGTTGGCGAGCACTTCGACCCGCCCTGGTGGGCACGAGGCGATCGCGGCCATCGGATCGGGGATCGTGGTGTGCTCGGCGCCCGCGTAGAGCAGACGCACCGACAGGTCGGCGGCCCGCTCGCCGGCGGCCACCACCTGCATCGTCTCGAACGCCTCGAATCGCACGTCCCACAGCCAGGAGAGATCCTCGCCGTCGGGAACCTGGCCGTTCACCGCGATCACCAGGCCGTCGGCGTCCTGGTCGATCATCGACAAGGCCTCCTGCCATCCCGCCGGGTTCTTCGCGAGAAGTGTTCGGACGGAATGGTTTCCGATCTGGTGGATGCCGTAGCGCCCGGCGACCTCGCCGACGGTTCCGACCGCGGCGGCGGCCTTGCCCGGGTCGGCTCCCATCGCGACGGCGGCTGCCACCGCCTGCGTCGCGTTGCCGCGATTGGCCCGGCCGGGGACGGCGAGGGTCAGGGGAGCGGAGAAACCGTCGGGCCCGTAGATGTTCTCGTCGTCGAACCACCAATCGGGCGTGGGCCGACGGAAGTTCTCGTCGCCGGTCGACTGCCAGCCCTCCCCGGACCGCACGATCGGTTCGCCGGTGCGGGGACAGCTCACCGAGTCGCCGACCCAGCCGGCGCCGGCGGCCACCCACACCACGTCGGGGGCGTCGAAGGCAGCGGAGGTCACCAGCACGTCGTCGCAGTTGGCGATGACCGTGGTCGAGGGATGGCGGGCGATGCCCTCGCGGAGCCGTCGTTCGATCATGTTGATCTCGCCGACCCGGTCGAGCTGGTCGCGCGACAGGTTCAGCAGCACCAGCACCTCGGGATCCACCGCGTCGCTGACGTGGGGCACATGCAATTCATCGACCTCGAGGGCGCACAGCGGCGCGGTGCGGCTGAGCGTGAGGGTGGCGATGATGCCGGCGTCCATGTTGGCGCCGTCTGCCTGAGTGGCGACCTCGCCGAGTTCGGCCATCGCAGCGGCGGTCATCCGCGTGGTTGTCGACTTGCCGTTGGTGCCGGTGATGATCGCGGTGTGCTTGCCGGCCGCGAGGCGACGCATGATGTCGGGATCGATCTTGGCGGCGACGAGGCCGCCGATCATCGAACCCTTGCCGCGTCCCGCGGTACGCGATGCCCAACGGGCGGCCGCAGCCGCGACCAGCGCGACCGAGGTGCGGGCGGGCACGCGGGTGCTCCGGGGAGATGCGGATCCGGCGGACGATGGACGGTCGGGCATGGCCACGAGTGTTCCACAGGGTCGATCTTCGGGTTGCTCGTGCCGACCGGCCACCAGCAAGTAAGCTCGGCGACTGTGAGCCGCGACACCTATCTGCGTCTGTCCCTGCCCGCGCGAATCCAACGCGGCGTGCTGATCGCCGCGGGGAGGATTCCCGACGCCGCGCTGTCGGCACTCGGGCGGCGGGCGCCGGTCAACTCCGACGGCGAGCGGGTTGCGCCCGAGCTCGCCGCGATCGGCTGGGCCAACCAGCACGTCCCGGGATTGAATCCCTTCGAGGGCGAGGTCGACCGCTCGCGAACCGCGACCGACGAGAGCGGTGCGTCGATGGCCGAGAACCTGCCGCCCATGGCGGTGGAGGAAGACCTCGTCATCGACGGTCCCGCTGGTCCGATCCCGGCCACGCGATACCGGTCGTCGACCGAGTCGGGCGGGCTGCTCGTCTACTTCCACGGCGGCGGATTCGTCACCGGCAGCCGCATCAGCCATGACACCTTCGTGCGCCGTCTCGCCCACGGCACGGGACTCGACGTCCTGTCGGTCGAGTACCGGCTCGCGCCGGAGCATCCGTTTCCCGGTGGGGTGGAGGACGCGGTGGCGGCCTGGCACTTCGCCGTCGACGTTGCTCCCCGGTGGGGGCTCGATCCGCGGCGCATCGTCGTCGCCGGTGACAGTGCGGGTGGGAACCTGGCCACCGTGGTGGCCCGGCTGGTCCGGGACGAACCGGTGACGCCGGTCTTCCAGCTGCTCATCTACCCCGTCACCGATCTCTCCGCGCAGACCCCGTCGCGACGTGAGTTCGCGACCGGGTTCTTCCTGACCACGGACGGTATCGAGTGGTTCAACGACCACTACGTCCCCGACGTCGAACAGCGCAGCGACCCGCGCTGCTCGCCACTGCTCGCCGACGACCTCGGCGGACTGCCGCCGGCACACGTCATCGTCGCCGGCTTCGACCCGTTGCGCGACGAGGGCCTCGCCTACGCGAAACGGCTCGAGGAAGCAGGGGTCCCCGTCACGCTGCGGCGGGAGGGTTCGATGATCCACGGGTTCGTCAACATGACCCTGATCAGCCCGGGCGCCCGCGCGGCGGTCGACCGGATGTGTGCGGAGGTCCGGCGAGCACTCGACGGGGCTCCGCCGGCGGATCAGCAGTCGATCGCCGGCTGACGGCCAGGCGCGATCGCCCCGACGCACGCCTGGTCGACATCGCCTTCCGATACAGTGCTCGTGGCCTCGGCTGGTGCTCGGTGACGCCTGCGTGACCGCGGACGCGCCATCACGCCGACCGCGCAACCGCTGACGACGATCACCGCTCCGAGGATCTCGCCGATCGTCGGAACCTCGCCGAGGAAGGCGAAGGATGCGCTGATGCCGACGACGGGCACGAGCAGCGACATCGGTGACACCCTGCTCGCGTCGTTGCGGCTCAGGAGCATGGTCCACAGGCCGGCGCCGACGAGGGTGCCGAAGACGGACAGGTAGACGAGTCCGCCGAGCGCACGTAGCCCTGTCTCGGTACCGATCGTCATCAGTGAGTCGAAGCCCGCTGCCGGCCCTTCGATGATCAGGCTCGCCAGGTACAGCGGCGGGGTCGCGACGACGGCCATCCACAGTGTCATGCGTAGCGAGTCGTCGGGCTGGGCCAGGCGCCCGCCGATGTTGCCGATCGCCCAGCTGAGGCCACCCAGGATGGTGAGACCGATGGGGAGGAGGGCGGCCACACCGATATCGCTGCCGGTGGCGCGGTCGACGGCGATCAGGCCCATGCCGCCGACGGCGACCAGCAGGCCGACGACCTGGGCGAACGTCATCCGCTCACGCAGGAACAGCACCCCCAGGATCACCGTGAAGGGCGCCGATGTCTGCAGCACCAGCGAGGCGAGCCCGGCCGGCATGTCCAGGGTCATCGCCAGGAACAGGAACATGAACTGCACGGTTCCGAAACCCGCCACATAGACCAGGAACCACTTGAGGCGGACCTTCGGGAACCGGACGAACAGGGCGACCGGGATCGCCATGACCGCGAAACGCAGCGCAGCCAGGAAGAACGGCGGAAAGTGCTCGAGACTGACGTGGATCGCGACGAAATTCAGTCCCCACAAGAACACGACACCGAGGGCGAGCAACCGGTCACGAGTGGACATGGACACCATCGTCCGAGCGGTGGTGATGAAGGACAATCGAATTTAAACGGATGGATTGTTCAGATCTACTGAACAATCCTTACCGTCGTGCCGCCGTCACTTCTGAGCGGCTGCGACCTTCGCCCGGACGTCGTCCATGTCGAGCGCCTCGACCGCGCCGATCAGTTCCTCGAGCTGTGCAGCGGGCAGCGCGCCCGGCTGGTTGAACACGAGGATGCCGTCGCGGAACGCCATCAGCGTCGGAATCGATTGGATGCCAAGGCTTCCGGCGAGCTGCTGCTGCGCCTCGGTGTCGACCTTGCCGAAGAAGATGTCGGAGTGGGCCTCCGAGGCCTTCTCGAAAACGGGGCCGAACATGCGGCACGGGCCGCACCAGCTCGCCCAGAAGTCGAGCAGCACGATGCCGTCGGCCGAGATGGTGTCTTGAAAGTTTTCCAGGGTTATGTCATGTGATGCCATGCTCCACACAACCGTTTCGGTGGTGGAGACATTCCGCAGGGTGGTTCGGTCGGGTATCGGTACCTTTGGCGCATGGAGGTCCGCCGGCTGCGGTTGCTGCGTGAGTTCGCCGATCGTGAGTCGATCGGTGCGGTCGCCGACGCGATGCACATGACGTCGTCGGCGGTGTCGCAGCAACTCAAGGTCCTCGCCGACGAGGCCGGCGTGCCGCTGTTCGAACCCGACGGGCGGCGCATCCGGCTGACCGAGGCGGGCCGCGCGCTGGTGCTGCGCGCCGACGAGGTGATCGCCGCCGTCGAGCGGGCCCAGGAAGAGATGGCGTCGTATCGGTCGGGCCGGGCTCGCGTGCGGCTGGCGATGTTCCCGTCGGGCTCGACGCTGCTGTTGCCGACCGTTCTCGATCGCGCCGCCGAGTCCGGGATCGAGGTGCACGCCTTTCACCTCGACGTCGGATACCCGGGTGCAGCACCGGCTCTTGCGGACTTCGACATCGTCGTGACCCACCGGGACGAACGGGCGCCCGCCGTCAACCAGTCGCGGGTGCGGGTCGCCGAGCTGATGCGTGAACCGGTCGACGTCATCGTCCCCGTCGACAGCCCGCTCGCCGGGTCCGACGAGGTGGCGGTGTCCGAGCTCGCCGAACACGATTGGATCAGCGTCGAGGGCGGATTCCCGGTCGACGATGTCCTGCAGTCGATCTCGGCGGTCACCGGGGTCGCGCCCCGGGTGACGCAACGCATGCTGGACTTCACCACCATCGAGGCGCTCGTCGCCGGAGGTCATGGGATCGCGTTGATGCCGCGGTTCGCGGTTCGTCACCCGGGCGTGAAACGGCTGGAACTCAAGGGAGTTCGGGCGGCACGGGTGTACGAGGCCCTGGTGCGGCCGCGCGCCCGGTCGGCGGTTGCGCAGGTCGTCGAGCATCTCGAAGCGGCGGGCGCAGAACACGGATGAGGAACGACGATCGGTGAACGACGACGACCGACGAACGACAACGGCCGGTGGTCCGCGCCTCTCGCGCGAACCACCGGCCGTTCCTGCCCGGAGGATCAGACTCCGCTGATCAGACGCCCAGGCTCTTGCCGACGATGTCCTTCATGATCTCGGTGGTGCCACCGAAGATCGTCTGGATGCGGGCATCGGTGTAGGCGCGGGCCACGCGGTACTCGTTCATGTAGCCGTAGCCGCCGTGCAGCTGGAGGCAGCTGTCGATGACGCGCTTGGCGAGCTCGGTGCACCACCACTTGTTCTTGGAGGCGTCGACGGCGTTCAGCTCACCGTCGAGCACACCCTGCAGGCAGCGGTCGATGTAGACCTCGGCGATGTCCAGCTCGGTGGCCATCTCGGCGAGCGTGAAGCGGTTCGCCTGGAAGGTACCGATGGGACGGCCGAATGCCTTGCGGTCCTTGGTGTACTGCAGGGTCTCGTCGAAGATGGCGCGGGCGCCGGCGATCGCACCGATGCCGATCGACAGACGCTCGGAGGGCAGGTTCTGCATGAGGTGGTAGAAGCCCATGCCTTCCTGGCCGAGCAGGTTCTCGACCGGGACGCGCACGTTGTTGAAGTGCAGCTCGGCGGTGTCCTGCGCCTTGAGGCCCATCTTGTCGAGCTTGCGACCGCGCTCGAAGCCTTCCATGCCGCGCTCGACGACGAGGAGCGAGAACGCCTTGTGGCCGGCCTCCGGGTCCGGGTTGGTGCGGCACACCACGACCACGAGGTCGGAGTTGATGCCCGACGAGATGAAGGTCTTGTTGCCGTTGAGGACGTAGTGGTCGCCGTCCAGCTTCGCCGAGGTCTTGATGCCGGCGAGGTCGGAACCGGCGCCCGGCTCGGTCATCGCGACGGCGAGAATCGTCTCACCGGTGGCGATGCCCGGCATCCAGCGCTTCTTCTGCTCGTCGTTGGCCAGGTGGACGAAGTACGGTGCGACGACGTCGTTCTGGAGGCTGAGGCCGGGAGCTGCGCCGTCGAACTTGGCGAACTCCTCGACGACCACCGCATTGAAGCGGAAGTCGTCCATCGCGCCACCGCCGCCGTACTCCTCCGGGATGTTGAAGCCCAGGAGGCCTGCGTCGCCGGCCTTCTTGAAGATCTCACGGTCGACCTGACCGGCCTTGGTCCATTCGTCGTTGTAGGGGAGGCACTCGCGGATCAGGAACTGACGCGCGGTTTCCCGCAGGGCCTCGTGCTCGGCTTCGAAGATGGTGCGTTTCATGGCTTTTCTCCCTTTCGTGAGTCTGCGATGGATGTGTCAGTCGTCGTCGTGCCCTGCGCGCCGACGACCCGTAGCGCGATCAGGGCGTAGGACGCCGCGACCTCGGCGGGTGTCCGCGCACCGGACGGGCGGTACCAGGTGGTCACCGCCTGGCAGGCGCCGAACAGGTAGCGCAGGACGTCCTTGACGTCCTGGTCGAAGCGGAACTCGCCCGATTCCAGGCCCGCCTGGATGACGTCGGCGAGCATGGTCTCGGTCTCGGTCCGCATCGCGATGTAGGGCTCGCGGCGCGGGTCCTCCGGGTCGAGATGACGGAACTCGCTTGCGACACTGGCCAGCTCGAGATCGCTGGTCATGTGCAGGACGATGGACTCGATCGCGTTCGACAGCTTCTCGCTCGGCGTACGTCCCTCCTCGATGGCTGCTCCGACCCAGGCGAGGACCGAGGTCATCGCCGCTTCGAGCAACTCCACGAGGATGCCGAGTTTGTTGTCGTGGTGGTAGTAGAGCGTCGGCAGGGAGACCCCGGCCCGCGAGGCGATGTCGCGGATCGAGGTCCCGTGAAACCCGCGCTCGTAGAACGCGTGCTTCGCCGCGACGAGGGTCGACGGCAGCGGCACGGGTTCGCGCCGCCGCCAGTCGTGTCCCTCGGTGTCGATCGTGAACCGTTTGGCAGCAGCGGTTTTGGCTGCCTCAGACACGTTCGATGATGGTGGCGTTGGCCATGCCGGCGCCTTCGCACATGGTCTGCAGGCCGTAGCGACCGCCGGTTGCCTCCAGGTGGTTGACCAGGGTGCCCAGCAGGCGGGTGCCCGACGAACCGAGTGCGTGACCCAGGGCGATGGCACCGCCGCGCGGGTTCAGCTTGGCCGGATCGGCGCCGAACTCCTGGGCCCAGGCCATCGGGACCGACGCGAACGCCTCGTTGACCTCGTAGGCGTCGATGTCCTCGATGGACAGCCCCGAACGCTGGAGGATCTTGTGGGTGGCCGGGATGGGTGCGGTCAGCATGAAGATCGGGTCGTCGCCGGCGACCGAGAACGAGTGGAAACGGGCGCGCGGGGTCAGGCCCAGCTTCGACGCCATCGTGTCGCTCATGATGAGGGCACCGGATGCGCCGTCGGTGAGCGGCGAGGAGTTGCCCGGGGTGATGTGCCAGTTGATCTCCGGGAACCGCTTGGCCAGATCCTCGTTGTAGAACGACGACTTGAGCCCGGCCAGTCCCTCGGCGGTGGTGGAGGCGCGCACGGTCTCGTCGACCTTGTGCGTGAAGGTCTCACCCGCGGCGTTGACCACGTCGATGGGCAGGATCTCGCGATCGAAGAAGCCATCGGCAGCGGCGGCAGCGGCGCGCTGGTGGGACTGGGCGGCGAAGGTGTCGAGTGCCTCGCGGTCGAACTTCCACTTCGCGGCCACCAGTTCGGCCGAAACGCCCTGGTTGACAAGGCCTTCCGGGTAACGGGCCTCGATGCTCGGACCGTACGGGCTGCGGCCGGCGGTGGAGAAGCCCATGGGCACGCGGCTCATCGACTCGACGCCGGCGGCGATGACGACGTCGTAGGCGCCGGCGATGATGCCCTGTGCGGCGAAGTGGGCGGCCTGCTGGCTCGATCCGCACTGGCGGTCGACGGTGGTCGCCGGGACGGACTCCGGGAAACCGGCCGACAGCAGTGCGGTACGCGAGATGTTGAGGGCCTGCTCGCCCGCCTGGCCGACGCAGCCGCCGATCACGTCGTCGACGATGGCCGGGTCGATGTCGTTGCGCTCGACGAGCGAGCGCAGCACGTGGGCGAGCAGTTCGACCGGCTTGGTCTCCGACAGGGCGCCACCGGGCTTGCCCTTTCCGGATGCGAGGCGGACTACGTCGACGATGACGGCTTCGGGCATGAAGGTTTCCTCTCGAGCATGCGATGTCGCGGACGCGACCGGAGCACAGCATGGCGCCGGTCACTTTATCTAACGATCGTTATACCGGTCTAGCACGTGCCTGTCCGCTGAATCAACAAGGCGTCGGGGGATTCGAGAGGTCCAGGCGCCCTCGCCCGGGCGGATTCGGGCGAGGGCGTTGGCGCGTCAGGGTGTCAGATGGCGCCCTTGTCCGCGTCACCAGCGGGAACGGCGCTGAACGTCTTCACGTCGAGCGGG
Source organism: Gordonia sp. GONU (assembly GCF_024733855.1). Classification (NCBI taxonomy): domain Bacteria; kingdom Bacillati; phylum Actinomycetota; class Actinomycetes; order Mycobacteriales; family Gordoniaceae; genus Gordonia; species Gordonia sp. GONU. Next base: position 38,435 of record NZ_JANRHB010000020.1, on the reverse strand, counting down.
GCGGCCAGCAGCGGGCCGATCTTCTTGCCGAGTTCGGTCAGCGCCGGTGCGCCGCCGTGCGTCGACAGTGCCTCGAACGACTCCCAGCGTTCGATCATCACGAGATCGGTCGAGTCGCCCGTCGCCTCGTGCAGTGCGTACTTCCCGCAGCCGGGTTCGCCGTGCACCTGGGGGATGGCGGCCAGAACCGCATCGCGGACGGCCTGCTCCTCGCCGGCCTTGGGCGAGATGGTGGCGACGACGATCACTTCGGACATGGGTGAGTCTCCTATGGGATGGGGGTGGGGATGGGGGTAGGTCGTGACGTTAGGGGAGTGTCGCAGGTTCGCGTGGCGGTTTCGCCGAGCCCGCAGTCGATGCCCCATGTCGCGTCGCCGGACCGCACGACGGCACTCCCGGGACTTGCCGAGGTGAGCCGAATGGGCTGCCGTCGGGAAATGAGACCGAGAACACAGTCGAGGGTTCGATGTGACTACGCGTGATGTCGGATTTGGACGGCGGTGAGAGTCCGAGGGTGAAGTGAACCCGCAGGCCAGGTGCCACGGCCCTTGAAAAACCGTGCGGCCAAGGCGGTTCGAACGTGTGCGCGGTCATACCTACTCCACGGTCAGTTTCCAGGCCCCAATCTTGTGGCACGTGACTTATCTGGCTTGCCCGGCAGGATCCCGGCTCCCTATGCTTCGTGCGTTCGGTCACATTTCGTGGCCGGGGGGAGTGTCGGAGCGCAGTTGACGGGGGTGTCGTGAGCACTGCGAGCATCGGGGTCGCGCGTTCGGGTCCCGTCACCTATGTGCTCGGATCGGTCCGCACGTTCGGCCGACTGATCCGGATGACGACGCGGTCGTCGGCGATCGCCGTTGCCGAGATCGTGACCGGCCGATTCCCCCTGCGCGAGAGTCTCGTTCAGGGCTGGTTCTTCGTGTCGGTCTCACTCTGGCCGGCGATCCTCATCTCCATCCCGATGGGGGTCGTGATCGCGGTCCAGATCGGCAGTGTCGCGTCCAACGTCGGCGCCAATTCGATGGCCGGCGCCGTCGGCGGAATGGGGGTCATGCAGCAGATCGCGCCGCTGGCCACGGCACTGCTCGTCGGCGGAGCCGGCGGTTCCGCCATCGCCTCGGACCTGGGCGCCAGGACGATTCGCGACGAGATCGACGCCCTGCGCACCATGGGCATCGATCCTCACCAGCGTCTCGTCGCACCACGCCTCGTGGCGATGTCGGTGGTGGCGCCGGCGCTCTCGGTGCTCGTGATCCTGATGAGCATCCTCTCCAGCTTTGCCGTTGCCGCCCTGGGTCAGGGCGTCGCACCCGGCTCGTACTGGTTGTCGTTCGGCAGCTTCGCGTCGATCACCGACCTGCTGATCTGCCTCGGCAAGGCGGTGGTCTTCGGTTTCGTCGTGGCGGCCATCGCCTGCCACCGCGGGCTGGAGGCGAAGGGCGGGCCCAAGGGTGTCGCCGACAGCGTGAATGCCGCAGTCGTGCTGGGCATCCTGGCCTGCGTCGTCATCAACCTCGCGCTGACCCAGCTGACCATGATGTTCGTTCCCATTCGATTCCTCTGACGGGTAGTACAAGTGATGCCGCGAAGAAGTGTTGGGTCGAGGTGACTGATAGTCGATGAGCACCGAGATCAACGAACCCGCCGTGTACCGGCGTCGCGGGTTCGGCTGGACGCGCTCGATCGAGCGCGCGTGGGAACCGGTCGACGCTCTGGGACGCCAGTTCCATTTCGTGTGGATGGCGCTGCGCGGTGTCGGGCATGCGCTGGCCAAACACCGTCGTCAGACCACCGAGATCTTCACCGACCTTGCCTGGGGCAACGGACGCGCGGTGATCGTCGGTGGCGGTGTGGCACCGGTTCTCGCGCTCATGGGCGTCGTCTCCGGCGCGATGATCGGCATCATCGGCTTCGAGGTTCTCGACATGCTCGGTGTCGGTCCGCTCGCCGGGGCCATGTCGGCGCTGGCCAACCCCCGTGAGCTCGCGCCCCTGATCGCGGCGGTCGGGTTCGCCGCACAGGCCGGGTGCCGGATCACCGCCGAGGTCGGCGCGATGCGGATCTCGGAGGAGATCGATGCCCTCGAGGCACAGGCGATCGATCCGGTGCCGTATGTGGTGTCGACGCGCGTGATCGCCTCGGTGCTGACCGTGATCCCCGCGTACCTGATCGCGCTCGCGCTCGGTTTCGCGACCACCAAACTCACGGTCACCGCGGTGCAAGGCCAGGCGACCGGCGCCTACCAGCACTACTTCGACATGTTCGTGCAGCCTGTCGACCTCGTGTACTCGCTGATCAAGGTTGCGGTGTTCGTCGTGGTGGTCACCCTCGTGCACGCGTACCAGGGCTTCTACGCGTCGGGCGGGCCCGAGGGCGTCGGCGTGGCATCGGGCCGGGCGATCCGCGCCAGCCTTGTCGCGATCACCGTCTGCGACATGGTCCTCACCTTGCTGATGTGGGGTCTCGAATCATCGATCGATTTCGCGGGGTGAGGAGCATGAGCTCGCATCGTGAACCCAGCATCCGCGGATACCGCATCCGTGGTCTCGTCGTCGTCGCGCTTGTCGCGGTCCTCGGGGTCGTGGTGTGGCAGAAGGTCACGCCGGCTCCCGCGGACGGCGTGCGATTCGCCCTGGTGGTCTCCGACCTCGGCGACGGTGTGGGAGAAGCGACACCCGTCCGGTTGCACGGGCTCACGGTCGGCGAGGTCGTCGACCATCGTCCGCACGGGCCGGGTCGTCAGCTGATCACCCTCTCGGTCGATGACGAGCGCTTCGGCGAACTGTCCGACGAACTCGACGTCCGGTTCATCTCGGGCACCGTGTTCGGTTCGACGGCAGTCGAACTGGTTCCCACCGGATCCGGTGATCCGTTGCGTCCTGCGGAGGTTCTCGATCTCGGCAACGGGGCGTCCGACGACACCATCACGACGATCATGCGGGACTCGGGACGACTGATGATCGACGTCGTCAATCGTGACCTCGCGACCTCACTCGACGCCGGTGCCGAGCTCACCGCCGCGTCGGCGCCGCTGATGGCATCCGGATTGGTGATGCTGCGGACCATGCAGCGCAAGATGAACCTGTCGATGGGCGAGCTGCTACCCAAGATCGCCAATGCCTCCGAGGGGGCCGCGGTGTTCACCCCGTCGGCCATCGGCATCCTCAACTCTCTGGCCTCGGTGGAGGATCTCGACGACCCGGCTCAGGTCGAACTGGCCAACGGCACGATCGTCGAGGTCTCGAACCTGGTGTTCTCGTTCGCCGGGCGTCTCGTGGGCGCTCTCGCGCCGATGGCCGGTCTCATGGACGTGATGCTCGACCTGATCGTCCCGCTCAACCAAGGGCTGCAAGGCATCACACCGGCCAAGGTCGAGCGCCTGCTCGACGGAGCCGACGGGGCACTGCATCGTCGCGGCGACCGCGTCGACCTCGACACCGAGATCCTCCTGCAGGGATTCCCGGCATTCGGACAACCCCTGGCCGCACTGGCGAAGACCACCGAAGCACCGACGGAGAGGGGACAGCGGTGAAGAGTCCACGCCAGGCCGCCATCCGGCTCGCCATCCTCGGTGTTGCCGCCGCGCTCATCATCACGCTGATCGTGCAGGCCATCCAGCGTCCCGTGGCCGGCCAGACCGTGGACTACCGTGCCACGTTCGGCGACGTCTTCGGTCTGACCCAGAACGCCGACGTCCGTCTGCGCGGTGTCCAGATCGGCAAGGTGACCGGGATCGACCTGACCGACGACGCCCGTGCGGAGGTCTCCTTCCACATCCAGGACGAACACCGACTGCGTACCTCGGACAAGCTGTCCATCCGATTCCAGAACCTGACCGGGCAGCGCTACATCGAGCTCATCCGGGGCGAGGAGGCCGCGCCGGCGGTGGCCGACGGCGCACTGGTCACCAACACCGCGGACTCCTTCGACATCACCACGGTGTTCAACGGCCTGCGCCCGCTGCTCAGCGCGGCCGATCCCGAGGTCTACAACCGTCTCGCGACCAGCCTGGTCGCACTCATCGACGGTGGGAGCAGCGACATGACGCCGGTGCTCAAGGACGTCTCGCTGCTCACCTCCTACGCCAGTGACCGGACCGCGGTGATGGAGACGATCGTCGGGAACCTGGAACGGATCTCGAAGGAGATCAACGGCCGCTCCGAGAATCTCGCCGCGATCCTCAAGGTCTTCCACTCGATCTTCATCCCCATCGCCACCCGTATGGAGGAGTTCCTGTCCCTGATGGGCAAGGGCTCGATCGAACTCTCCGAGATCCTGCGGGTCACCGATGCCCTCTCGCTGATGGGCCTCGGGGCGACCGGCACCACCGATGATGTGACGCAGAAGATCTCCGAGGTCATCCCGGACACCACCGCGGCGGTGAAGTCGCTGTCGATGCTACCGGGCGTGCTCGAGGGGCTGAATCAGCTCATCCCGAAGGCGAATCCGGCGTCGTCGTGCAGCAACGGGACATTCTCGATGCCCGTCGCCGCGACGGTGCTCATGAACGGTCGAGCCCTCACCGTGTGCAAGGGGGACCGATGAGCGACACCAGGAGCAAGACCCTGATCGGCTCGGAGTATGCGTCGAGCAGATCCCAGATGTGGTGGGCGGCCATCAGTATCGCGGTCGTCGCGATCGTCATCGCGACGACGGGCATCCTGTACCTCAAGCCACCGGGCAACCAGACCTTCCATCTGCAGCTCAGCGAGTCGAGCAACCTGCGCGCGGGTGACACCGTTCGCGTGGCCGGTATCCCGGTCGGCAAGGTCCTCGGGCTCACTCTCGAAGATGACCACGTCGACGTCGAGTTCACCGTGAAGAACGATGTCTTCGTGGGGGATACGACGTCGGTGAGCGTGCGGATGCTGACCCCGGTCGGCGGTCTGTACCTCGCGATGATGCCCTCGGGTTCCAACCCACTGCGTGAACCGATCCCGCAGTCGAGGGCGACGGTGCCGTTCCTCGTCAACGACCTCGTCAAGAGCGCGGTCGAGGTGACCGACGAGATCGACACCAGGGCACTGCGAGACGCGATGTCCGCGTCGTCGGATGCCCTCGCCGACGCGCCCGGGTCGGTGCGCAGCACGGTGACCGACATGCAGCGCATCATCGAACTGTTCGCGGAGCAGAAGAACCAGATCACCGACCTGCTGTCGCTGTCGAATGAGTACGTGGGCGCGGTGCTCGACAACAAGGCGCTGATCACCGAGGTGATCCGGGCGTATGCGGTGCTCGGGCCCTCGACCGTCGCCTCGGCGACCGAGACGAAGATCTTCGCCGACTCGACCTCGGTCCTCGTCGGCGTCGTCTTCGACTTCCTGTCGGGTCCCTACCAGCAGAAGATCGAACCGCTGCTCGGGCCGGTGGTCGAGGCCAGGAACCTGAGCAAGGAGATGGTGGGCTGGTCCGAGCAGGTCGTCGACCAGTTGCGCGCCACGCTGCTCAGCCTCGGCGAGCTCGCCGGTCCGGAGGGCAAGGCCCTCGTCGACCAGAGCGGTCTCACCACCGAACTCCCCGACGTCTGCCTGCCCGTTCCCGGACGGACCTGCTGATGACCACACCCCAACAGCCGCAGAAGATCTCGCCGGCCAGGCGTCGCACACTGGCCGTCTTCACGATCGTCGTCACGGTCGTCGCCGTCTGCAGTGTCGCCTTCACCCGCACCGACAGCGGTTCGGGCAACGGTGTCTGCGCGGCCTTCCAGAGTTCGTTCGGTCTGTACCCGGGTGCGGCAGTGACCATTCGCGGTATCCAGATCGGAACCGTCGAGTCGGTGACCCCGCGCGGCACGCAGGTGCAGGTCGATATGACGATCGACGACCGTACCCTCGGCCGTGACGTCGGTGCGGCGATCGTGAACTCCTCGATCCTCACCGATCGTCGCGTCGAGCTCGTCAACACCGAAGTCCCTGACGGTGGAACCGAATTCGACGGCACCTGCATCCCGGAGTCGCGTACCGCCGAGCCCATCAGCGTGCCGGACGCGTTGAACTCGTTCTCCCGGTTCTTCAAGGACATCACCACGGCCGACGAGTCGGGCCATCTCCCACTCCAGGCGCTGCTCGAGGGCGCCGACCGTGAGATGGGCGGACTCGGACCGACGATCAACCGGCAGCTGCGTGAACTCGGCGACCTGATGGAGTCCCCGGACACCTTCATGAGGGAGTTCGGCACCCTGATCGAGAACAGCGCGGAGCTCACCGAGTTCGTCGATGCCGACTGGGAGAACGTGTCCACCACCATCAAGACGCTGGGTCCCGGCCTGGCACTGATCGAGTACATGCTCGGGCTGGTCAAGACCATCGTCGAGAAGCTCGCCGATGCACTGGATCCGCTGGATCGACTCTTCAACGAGAACTTCCCGTTGATCATGGATGCGCTCAACGCGTCGGTGCCGATCGTCAGCATGGTGCGTACCCAGGCGGAGGAATCGCCGGAGATCCTCGGGAAGATCCCGGGAATCCTCACGATGCTCCACCGCATGATCGAAAGCCCGGGGCGTGGTGTCGGCGTCGACTACCGCGCACCCAAGGCCGCGGTGAAGAGCGCCGACGCGGGAGCGTTGTGTGCAGCGCTCAAGAAGATCCCCGGTAGCCGGTGCGAGGTGACGTCGAAGACGATCACCGTCCCGTTGCCGCAGTTGTTGCTGAACGATCTGGGAGGCCACCGATGACCCACGGCTTCGCCTCGCCGCGTCGTCGCCTGACCGCATGGGCCGGCGTTCTCCTCGCCGCGGTGATCGTCTGTGCCGGTTGCTCGTTCAACCCCAGCAACTACGTCATGCCGGGAACCGGTGTGGGTGGTCCGACCTACCGGCTCGACCTCGAGTTCAGTTCGCTGCTGAGTCTTCCCGCCGGCGCCGAGGTACGAAGCAACGGCGCGAAGGTCGGTTCGATGAGGTCGATCACGCTCACCGACGAGGCCGCGGTCGCGCACATCGACGTCAGCGAGGATGTCGAGCTGCCGCGCGGTACGCGAGCCGAGTTGCGGCAGACGTCGATGCTCGGCGACATCTACATCGCTCTCATCCCGCCGGTCGAGATGGGGCCGGAGCTCCTCGGTGACGGTGACGTGGTCGCCCTCGACGACACCGATCCGGGTCCGCAGATCGAGGATGTGCTGGCGCGCATGGCCGACTTCGTCAACGCCGGGAGCGTCACCCGTCTCCAGGACGCCATCGCCGAGCTGAACAAGACCCTGCCCTCGGATGTCGCGGAGCTGCGTGGCCTGTCCGAATTCGGTTCTGCGGCAGTACGTGAGTCGGCAGACAACCTCGACGCGCTCGGACGGAGCATCGAGGCGGCCGACGAGCTGAGCGGTCGACTGGATGCGATGCGCGACGACCTGGGATTCATCTTCTCCGACCATGCCCGCACCCGGCTGGAGCGCGTCCCGCAGTTCATGAGCGCGGTTCTCAACGTGGTGATCGACGTGAACACCCTGACGACCGGTCTCGAATGGCTGATCCCGCGGTTGCCTCACGTCCGGGAGAATCTCGAACTGATCGCCCCGCTCATCCGGGAACCCTCGGCGAGCCCGCATCAGCTGAACGGCAACGCGGCCACCGTGACGTCGTTCACGAAGAACAAACTGGTTCCGTTCCTGTTGGGGCCCAACGTCAACGTGAAGCAGGTCAGCATGGCCGAGCAGGATGTGAGCGCGAACGCCTTCCTGCTGTTGAAGATGGTGGGGGCGGTCCGATGAGTCGAATCCCCGGATGGCTCTCGGCGGGCGCCCTGATCATGACGACGGTCCTCGGCGTCGGATACCTCCTCATCGGGGTGCTGGCCGTCGATCCGATCGAGAAGCGCACGAGCATCACCGTCGACCTGACCGACTCGTCCGGACTGAAGAGTGGTTCCGACGTGGTGTACCGCGGCGTGAACATCGGCACGGTCGACGAGGTCACCGGACGGACCGGCGGGGTACGTGTTGCGCTGACCTACGCTGCCGACCAACGGGTTCCGGTCGCGACGGACCTGAAGATCGAGCAGCTGTCGTCGCTGGGTGAACCCGTCTTCGCCTTCATGCCCAACACGGACAGTGGACCGTGGCTGGAGGACGGCGCGCACCTGACGCAGACGGTCGAGGTGCCGACGTCGGTGGCGCAGCTCCTCGGTGACACCTCGGCGATGCTCGAACAAGTCGAACCCGAGCGGGTGACGAGCCTGCTCGACACGCTCTCGCAATCGGTCACCGGAGTGGAGTCCGCGGTCACCCCGGCGGTGCGTCGCGGTGCCGACCTCCTGTTGATGACGCTGACATCGCGGCAGGGGCATCTCGATGCGCTGACCGATCACATGACCGAGATCCTCTCCAAGACAGACGAGTTGAAGCCGGCCATGATGGCGGCACCGCCACAGCTCGATGCGTTCGGCGAGTCCCTCGGCGTGTCCTACGAGTACCTCTTCTTCGCGTCACGAAAGCTGCGCGGCAGCGAGGTGATGGGGTCCTGGCGCGACGAGCAGAAGCAGCTGGTCGAGGTGCTGGAGAAACTGTCGCCCGACCTCCTCGCGCTCGGTGGCATCCTTCGCCCCATCTCCAAGGCGACCGGACCGCTGGTCGGCATGATCGACCTCGCCGACCTTCTCGACCACGCCATCCATTCCCTTCCCGGCGACCGGCTGCGTGTCACCCTGACCGCGCCGGGATCATGATCTACGACCCCAAGCAGTACAAGGAGTACCGATGAGCACCCACGACGACCCGACCGCAGGGGCCGACCACGCCGAGGACACGTCCGCAGAAACGGCATCGTCGGCGGTCGCACTCGACGAGGCGCAGCCGGTCGAGGCCGGGGCCGACGGGCCGGTGAAGCCCAAGAAGGACAAGGGCGCGAAGGACAAGTCCGGTAAGGACAAGAACGCGTCTGCCAAGAACGGCAAGAAGAAGGGCGGGAAGAACAAGTCGGGCAGCAAGTCCGGCGCCGCCCCGGCTGCGCGTGTCCCGCTGATCGCGGTGTCGGCAGTGGCCGCGGTCGCCGTCGTACTGGCGGCGGTCTTCGGAATCCTCTGGGCCACCGACGGTTCCGCCGATGAACTGGCCGCGGTCAACGCGAAGATCGCGACCGAGACCGAGGCCGAGAAGGTCGCCGGCGACTACGCGCTCAACGTGTCGAAGGTCGACTACCAGGACATCGACGCGTGGCGTAAGGCGCTCGAGACCCGTGTGACGCAACAGCTCAAGGAGAAGATGGGCACCGCGGTGGACGTCGTCGCACCGCTGCTCACCCAGATGCAGTACGTGTCCACGGCCGAGAAGCTCGCCGCGACCGTCGCCGGCTCGAACGGAAACCAGTACGTGGTCCGCGTTTTCGTCGACATGGACTCCAAGAGCCGCCAGACGCCGGACGGCGTGACCGCCACCGCCAGTTACACGATCACCCTCGACAAGGCCAGCGGCTGGACCATCACCGATGTCGGCGGTCTCGGCGCGGGCCTGCCCGGCCAGCCCGGCAACTGACCGCGATTCTGCGTAGAGCGGGTCAGCGCCAGCCGAGGGCTGGGGCGACGTGGGTGAGGATCGACTCGAGAACGTGGGTGTTGTACTCGACGCCGAGCTGATTGGGCACGGTCAGCAGCAGGGTGTCGGCCGCCGCGATGGCCTCGTCCTCGCGGAGCTGATCGATGAGCTTGTCCGGCTCGTCGGCGTAGCTGCGGCCGAAGCGGGCGACCGTGTTGTCGATGACGCCCACCTGATCCGACTCGGCGCCGCCGCGCCCGAAGTACGCGCGGTCGCGGTCGTCGACGAGCGCGAAGATGCTGCGGCTCACCGAGACCCGCGGTTCGTGCGGGTGTCCGGCGTCGGCCCAGGCCTTGCGGAAGCGCTGGATCTGCTCGGCCTGCAACTGGTGGAACGGAACACCGGTGTCCTCGGTGAGCAGCGTCGACGACATCAGGTTCATGCCCTGCTGGGCGGTCCACTCGGCCGTGGCGCGGGTGCCGGCTCCCCACCAGATCCGGTCGCGCAGGCCGGGTGACTGCGGCTCGACCGGCAGGAGGCCGGGTGGGTTCGGGAACATGGGGCGCGGGTTGGGGCGGGCGAAACCCCCACCCTCGATGACGCGGAGGAAGACCTCGGTGTGCTGGCGGGCCATGTCGGCGTCGGTGGAGCCCTCCGGTGGGACATATCCGAAGTACTTGTAGCCCTCGATGACCTGCTCGGGCGATCCGCGGCTGATGCCGAGCTGTAGACGACCTTCGGCGATGAGGTCGGCCGCACCCGCGTCCTCGGCCATGTACAGCGGGTTCTCGTAGCGCATGTCGATGACGCCGGTGCCGATCTCGATGCGGCTGGTCTTGGCGCCGATCGCGGCCAGCAGCGGGAACGGCGACGCGAGCTGCCGGGCGAAGTGGTGGACGCGGAAGTAGGCACCGTCGACGCCGAGCTCCTCGGCCGCCACCGCGAGGTCGATGGACTGCAGCAGCGTGTCCGATGCCGAGCGGACCTGGGAGCCCGGGGAGTCCGACCAGTGGCCGAACGACAGGAAACCGATCTTCTTCATGGTCGGTAAATGATACCCCGGTCCGTTTTGTTCCCCGGGGACGACGGTGCCGATCCGCGCCACGCTCGTACGTGACCCTTGTCACATCTGACTATACGCTGTATGGTTCGTCGAGAAATTTAGTCGCAATTCAAAAGTAGCCGGAATTCGCGAGCGGATCAGCACCGGGAATCGCCGGCGGACAGGCGGACTGGATCGGATGAACAGCACGGACACGGCGAACTCACCCTCGCAGTTGTTGCATGGAGACAACCCCTTTCGCGTGAATCCCGAAGCGGACCTGCTTCACGGGGTCCCAGATGTGCCGGGGTGGAGCGAGACGATGTTCTTTCACGTCTGGTCGCCCGCGCAGGAGGTGGGCGTCTTCATCCACTGCGGGCGCTGGCCGGACGACCCTGACCTGTGGTGGGCCCAGGTCATCGCGATGCTGCCCGACGGCCGGCTGCTGGTCGACAGATCCTGGGGGCGGGCGCCGGATGATCGGGGACCGGCCACCGGGAACCTCCGGGTCACCTGCGTGGAACCGCTCCGCGCCTGGCGCCTGACCTTCGACGGCGCCGGCGAGAAGACCGACCTGGGCCGGATGGCGACCGGGGCATCGGGCGCGGGTCCGGCCCGAGCCTTCGCGTTCGACATCGACATCGAGGCGGCGGCACCGGTGTGGGACATGCACGGTGCGCTCGGCATCCACGACCTCTCCTGGGCGGCGCTGCACCACACCCAGGGATTCCGCGCGGTCGGCTCGCTTCGCGCCGGGACGGAGAGCTGGGACATCCAGGGCGTTGCGGCGCGAGATCACTCCAGCGGACCCCGCGACGTCAGCAGGCTCGGTGGCCTGCATTTCTTCGTGGTCGTGTTTCCCGACACCGGACGGGTTGCGAACGGACTGGTGAACTGGCGGGTCGACGGCACCGTCGACCATCGGGTCTTCACCGTGTTCGGCCCGACCGGCGCCGAGACCGGTGGCGATGTGCACTGCACCGGGCTCGATGATTTCCGGACGCACGAGCCGAGACTGATCTCGTTGCGCATGACCACCGAGGACGGGCCCTTCGAACTGGAAGGCGAACGGCTGCACGGCTACACGCTGACCTTTCTCGCCCCGAACGAGAACATCAACGGCGTCGCTCGCGACACCGAGCACGACGCCCTCGTGATCACCCAGTCCACCGTCCGGGTCACCGCGCCCGACGGTGACGTCGGCTACGGGGTGTTCGAACGCGACTACCGCCCATCCCAACTCCCATCTCCCGAGGAGCGCTGAACACATGACCGGATCACCAGTGGTCGAGAACGGCTCGACATCCCGACCGACACCCGGACCGACCGCGGATCTCGCGGCGAGCCCGGTACATGTTCCCGGGCACCGACTGCGTTGGACGACAGCGAATGTCGACGAGGGACTGCCCGGCATCGTCACTCCGATGACGTGGTCGCTGTACTTCCCGCCGACCGAACAGACCATGCGCGACTGCTGGGTGGATCTCGGTGTCATGCCGAGGTCCGCACGCGAGATACCGGACGATGTCGACCTGCGGTTCCTGTCTGTCGCTCACGGACATGCCATCGCGAACGTCGACAACATGGGTCAGATGGCCGCCCGCGTGCCCGGCGGTTCGGCCGCCATGATGGAGGAGCAGCTGTTCGGATCCGTTCAGGCAGGCGGACTCCCGGAACCGCGGGGATGGGCCAAGATGCGCCGCTACCCGATCGTCGCGGTCAAGTTCCCCGTTGCGCTGCGCCGGGCGATCAAGGCGCTGCCTGCGCTTGCGGAGGAGAGCGAGCGATGGTGGTCACGTCGCGCGTTCGCACTCGACAGTGCCGGCCTCGACGAGGCCACCGCGGCGCTCGTGGAGGCGCGGGACATGTTCGAGAAGGGCCTCTCGGTGCACATGCCGCTCTCGATGGCGGCGCAGGGCCTCATGGGGCAGGTGCAGAATCTGGCCGAGTCGGCCGGACTCGCATCCGGTGGGGAACTGATCAAGAGCGATGAGGGCACGGCCGAGTTCGAGCTGGTCCGTGACCTGTGGCGACTCTCGCGCGACGAGATCGACGTCAACGGCTTCGTACGGCGCCACGGCTATCACGGGCCACGTGAGGGTCTCGTCGATTCGGTTGTCTGGCGCGAGGATTCGACGATGGTGACGGCGCTGGCCGCGCGATACCGGACGCGGGCCGACGCCGAGAACGTGGACGATCTGGTCGTTCGGCGCCGGCGCGAGCACGACGAGGCGGTCCGACGCCTCCATGCCGGGCTGAGCCCGGCCCGGCGCCGGCTCGCCTCCGCACTGATCGGGTTCGCCGCCCAGGTGCCGACCTGGCGCGAGACCGGACGGGCGAACATCCTGCGCGGCGTGGACGTCACCAGGGCGGCGGCGCGGTCGATCGGGCGACAGCTCGCCGACGCCGGTGTGCTGGCCGAACCGGGCGACGTCTTCTTTCTCACCATCGACGAACTCGCCTCCCGCCGGACCGGTGAGTACGCCGACCTGGTGGCCCGCCGGCGACTCGACCACGAGGCGTACAGCGCGATCGACCTCCCTCATGTGTGGCACGGCGCACCCGAACCGGTCGTCTCGACGGCCCCCCGATCCACCGACGACAGCGACGCCACCGACGACACCGCGGCCGCCTCCACCGGCGACACCCCGGAGATCCGCACGCTGACCGGTCTCGGTGTCAGCGCCGGGGTGGCGCAGGGACGGGTCCAGGTCATCCGGGACCTCGACGACGCCGAGATCGAGGACGGCACCGTGATGGTCTGCAAGGCGACCGACCCGGGCTGGGCATCACTGTTCCCACTCGCCGAAGCAGTCGTGACCGATGTCGGCAGCGCGATGAGTCATGCGGCCATCGTGTGCCGGGAACTGGGACTGCCCTGCGTTGCCAACACCCGGACCGGCACAACGGAACTCAAGGACGGCATGCTCGTCCGCGTCGACGGCACGGCCGGCACGGTCGAGGTCCTGGCACCGCAATGAACCCCTCACCACCGGAAAGGTCACGCCGATGACCCAGCTCGACGACCTCAGCGCCTACCTCATCGCCGGCCGGGTCAGCTCCACTCTGCCCGAGGGCCGACGCAACGAGACGGAGGTCCGGACCGTCCCCCAGGGCATCGCCGACGGCGAGGAGGCCGAGCGTCTCGGCTTCCGCAACGTCTTCCTCTCCGAACGCTGGAATCTCAAGGAGGCCGCGGTGGTGCTCGGCGCGGTGGGGGCGCGGACCGAACGGGTCGGTCTGGCAACCGGTCTCGTCTCCCCGGCCCGCCGTCACGTCCTCCACATGGCGGCCTTCGGGGCCACCATGCACGCGGCGTTCGGTCCACGGTTCATCCTCGGTCTCGGGCGGGGTGACAGCGCTTATCTCCGGCACGAAGGACTCCGGACGGCCGGCTTCGACGGCATCTGCGATTACGTGGACATCCTCCGGAAGCTGTGGCGTGGCGAGAAGGTGTCCTACGACGGTCCGGCCGGCCGATATGAGGGGATCAAGCTCGGTGACGTCTACGACGGCCCGGCCCCGCAGGTCTGGTACGGAACATTCGGTATGCCGCGGGCGGCGGCAGCGGTGGCGCGTGCGTTCGACGGGGTGATCCTGCCGCCGATGATGACCCCGGAAGCCACCGCGGGAAGCGTTGCGCGACTTCGGAAGGCGTGTGAGCAGATCGACCGCGACCCGGCGAGCCTGCGGGTCGTCCAGTGCGTGGTGACCGCGCCGGATCTCGGCGACGAGGAGACCCGGACGCTCGCGCACGCCCGTGCGGTCACCTATCTACAGGCCCAGCAGTACGGCGACGCCCTGACGGCGGTGAACGGATGGGATCCGGGACCGGTGCATCGCCTGCGGACCGCACTGGAAGAGGTTCGGCAGCAGGCGGGGGACGAGTTGGTGGACACCGCATTCCACCGCCGCGAGCTGCTGGAACCGGCGCGCCTGGTACCGGATTCGTGGATGGACGACTCCTGTGCCTTCGGCTCGGCGTCGGACTGCGTGACCGCCCTGGGGTCGTACCGGGACGCCGGCGCGGACGAGGTCGCGACCTATGGCAGCACCCCGGGTCAGAACGCGGCACTGGCCCGGCTGTGGGCGGAGACGAAGGAGCCCGCGATCTCGTCGGTGTGACGCCGAACGGTCCGACCATCGACAACGTCCCCGCGACTCACGAGTCGCGGGGACGTTCTCATCGTGTAGGTGCCGGTCGTCACCCGATGACGGTCACCCGGCCGGTGTCTCCGTCGACGCGCAGCATCTGTCCGTCGCGGATCTGCCTGCTCCCGCTCTCGGTGCCGCAGACGCAGGGGATGCCGATCTCGCGCGCCACGATCGGTCCATGGCTGAGCAGACCGCCGAAATCGGTGACGACGCCGCCGGCGACCATGAACAGCGACACCCAGCTCGGATCGGTGGTCTCGCACACCAGGATGTCCCCGTCGTCGAGTTCGGTCTCGGCGGGATCGCGGACCACACGGGCCCGCCCCTCGACCTGTCCCGCGCTCGCCGCAACGCCGGTGACCACACCGCCCGTTCCGAGGGCGACCTCGTCGTCCTCGTCGACCTTGGTCACCGCGGGATACCCCGCCCACGCCTGAGGAACCCGGATGCCCTGTTGCCGGGCGAACCGATCGATCCGCTCGGTGACGATCGCGCTCTGATCGCCGCTGATCCCGGCCACCAGCGCGTCGTAGCGCAGGTGGAAGACGTGCTCCCGGTCGGTGATGACGCCGCGTTCGACAAGGAGGTCGCCGAGTCTGCGGGCGGCGGCGCGAGCGACGTCGTAGGTGATCAGATATCCGGCCTTGCCCTGCTCGCGCAGTGCGAGGAACCGGCCGGCGATGCGGACCATCCACGCCGTGGCCCGACGCCGTGACCTGGGCGTGGCGCTCAGCAGCCGTTGAACCGCATCGTCGCGGAGCTGCCGCTGTGCCGCACTCCGATGTCGAGGAGCGCGCGGGTTGTCGTCGGCGATCGCGCGGTAGTCCGCCAGCCGCGAACGGATGGGCGCCAGGTTCTCCCGCCAGGTGATCCCGTGGAGCTGGCCCTCGTTGGGGCCGTGGTAACCGTGGCGGTCGACGAACTGCTGCTCGGAGATCGTGCCGTGGGCCAGCGCCCACAGGTCGTAGGCGACCTCGTTCTCGTCCGAACCCACCCCGGAGAGCAGGTGTTGTTCGAGACCGGGGAACCCGCCCGCAGCGGCGGCCTCGGCCACCTTGTCCGCCAGCGCCGAGCTGATGAACGCGACCCCCATGTGGATGGACATGATGTCCTCGAATCGTGTTCGCGCATCGGCGAGTACGGCGAGGCAACCGGCTTCGTCCAGATCGGCGATCCGCGGCAGCCGATCCAGCCGCCAGCGTCGCAGCTCGGCGAACATCGCATCGTGGCGCCTGGGTACCCCGATGACCCACCGCGGTGCCTTCGCCAGGATGGCGGGGTAGCGGCCGACGGTGTTGGCGTCGACCGTGTCGGGGCGTACGTAACCGAACAGTTGCTGTTCGATCGCCGTGGCGGACGTCCCCGGCAGCACGTTCGCGATCTCACGGAACTTGTCGATGTTGCCCGCACCCCAGCCGGCGAAGAGACTCCAAAAGCAGTCACTGACCTCCTCGGGTACCTTCACATCGCTCGACGACAGCGCGCCGAGATCATGGAACATCCGCCGGAAGGCGAGTTCCATCGGCCCGAAGACGAAGCTGATACCGAAGGTGCTGAACACGCCGGGGAACGCCTCGGCGACGTTGCCGGTGGTCCACGTCGTGGATTCGGGCACGTCGGCGCTGTCCAGGGTGTCGAGCATCGTGTCGACCGTGGTGCTCATGAGTCCGAATGCTCCTGTCGTGCATGGGCGTCCAGCAGAGAAGCCAGGTCTCCGGACGGGTCCGCCGTGGGTTCGGCGCCACTGAGCCCCGGATATTCGGTCAACCACCGCCGGATGGTGGCGAGGCCCGGATCGTCGTGGCGACCGTCGACGATGGGAAGCGCGCCGTCGAAGATGATCCCGGCGCCCGCGTCGACGGTCACCGTCCGACCGGCGAGTGTGGTGATGGTGCCGGCGCCGCAGCCGACGACGCACGGCACGGCCATCTCGCGACACACGACCGCAGCGTGGGAGGTCGAGCCGCCGAACTCGGTCAGCACCGCGACTGCCACCGACATGGCGGCGACGTCGTCGGGATCGGTTGTCTGCCTGCCGAGGATCACGTCGGTACCGTCCTCGGCGAGATCCTGGGCGTCGTCGGGATCGGTGACGACAACTCCGGTCCGGATGCCCGGCGATGCGGGTTTGCCGGTCGCCAGCACCTGCGCACGTTCGGCGGCCACGGCGTCGAGGTGTGGTTTCTGCAGTGCGCGAACCTGATCGGCGGTGACCCGCCGCAATGCCTCGGCGGGAGAGATGAGGCCTTCCTCGACCATGTCGACCGCACACCGGACCGCGGCCTCGGGCGTGCGCTTGGCCGCCCGGGACTGCAGCAGCCACAACCGTCCCTCCTCGACGGTGAACTCGATGTCCTGCAGATCCCGTCCCTGTCGCTCCAATGTCTCGCTCACCGCGAGCAACTCGGCGTGGATGCCGGGCATCGTCTCCGCGAGGACGGACAGCGGCACCGCGTCCATGCGCCCGGAGACCACGTCCTCACCCTGTCCGCCGGAGAGCCACTCGCCGTATGCGCCCGGCGCGCCGGTCAGCGGATCGCGGGAGAACAGCACGCCGGTACCGGAATCGGCACCGAGGTTGCCGAACACCATGGCCTGGACGGTGACCGCCGTACCGCTCGTGTCGTCGAGTCCTCGTGCGGCTCGGTAGGAGACCGCGCGTGGCGACTGCCAGGAGTCGAGCACCGCTCGAATCGCCTCGTGCAGCTGTTCTCTGGGGTCCGTCGGCGCCGGCGTGCCCACGACCTTGGCGAACTGTTCGGTGAAGCGATGCCGCGTGTCGGCGGCGTACTGCGCATCACCCGACAGGCCGGCGAGGGCGGTCTCGATCGCGTCGGTCATCCCGAGGTTGAGAACGGTATCCATCATGCCCGGCATGCTCACCGCCGCACCGGACCTCACCGACACGAGCAGCGGCCGCTCGGAGGATCCGAAACTGCGGCCGGTCTCCGACTCGAGGTGCGCGAGAGCGGAGTCGACCTGGTCCCAGAGTCGTTGCGGCACTGTGCGGTCGTGCTCGTAGTACTCGCGACAGACCGCCGTGGTGATGACGAAGGCGGGGGGCACCCGGATGCCCAGGGCACGCATGTGCTGGATGCTCCAGGCCTTTCCGCCGATCAGTTCGCGGTGGTGGTCGGTGGTCCCGTCGAGGATCACGACCTCGGTGGCGACATCGTTGCGATGTCCGGCGATGGTCATAGTGCCCGTCCTGCAGCGGCTTCGGCGGCGCGGGTGCGGCCGGTGAGTCCGATCAGTTCCTCATGGAGTTCGAACCACACGGTGTGGTAGCTGTCGGCGATCGGCCGGGCGAACCAGGAGGTGTCCCCGGACTCCACCTTCCCGAGCGCGGCAGTGAACCGGGCGGGGTAGGGGTGCAGACGCGGTGCATGCTCGACGATGCGCGACAACAGGGGCGCGAACCTCTCGTGAAGCGCACGGAGGTCGGCGACGACCGCGGCGTCGTAGGCGGCGTCGGTGTGGTCGTTCGGGGTGGACTCGTCTTTGAGCTGCCATCGCGACATCAATGCCTTGAGGTCGTCGTTGTGCGCATCGAACTCCTCGTAGGCGTCGGTGAGGGCATCGGTGTCGAGCGTGGCGCGTTCGGCGTCGAGTAGCTCCGACAGGTGGGTTCGACCCTCCGGCGTGGTCTTGTACCGGCCGTTCGCCTCGGCGGCGAAGCCGGCCGCGACCAGCGCATCGAGATCGGTGGTCATCGCGGTCGGGTCGACGCCCACGCTGTCGGCGAGGTCGGTCGCGCGCACACGTCCCTTGAGGCGCAGCGCCTGCAGGACGATCAGTTGTTCGGTCATGGGATCTCCTTGGGTGAACGCGGATCTCAGTGAACGCGGTGGACGATGCCCTGCTCGAAGAAGCCGGCGCCCGGACTCCCGTCGAGCTCGAGCGTCATGAAATCGTCATAGGTGCCGAATGCCGGACCCTCGGTCTCGGCGCCCATCGGGACGAAGAAGCCGGCGTCGCGGTGACGCATGACGCACGTGAGTTCCTGGCCGTCCTCGAGGGTGAAACGCGCGGCCAGGAACTGGGCGGCCGCGGTCCGGCGGAAGGTCACGTCCTCGATGTGGCGGGACCCGGTGGCATCGATCAGGTAACCGTCGGTCGCGAGCCTTCCGTCCATGCCCAGGAACTTCATCACCGACAGGAACGAGTCGCCGAAGACGGCGACGAGCCCCGCGTACTCGGCCCACTGCGCCGCCTCGTCGCGGAAACCCCAGGTGCGATCGCGCATTCCGAATCCGTCGACCTCGGCGCGCGAGCCGCGCAACTCGATGGTGCCGCGCATCGTGCAGGCCTGCTGGAAGTGCTGGAGGGGCTTGCCGGGGACCAGTGGGGGGATGAGTTCGTGCAGGGAGAAGTCGGCCGGGGTGTGCAGGGGCGCGTTGACGAACTGCGCCTGGAGTTCCGGGTGGTCGACGGTGATGGTGCCGTCGAGGCCGAAGGTCAGTGACTCGCTGGCGTACGACCCGCGGTCCAGGGGTTCGATGATCTCGATCTCGTCGCCGCCGACCAGCAGGGAGCACCTGGCCCGCCGCGCTCCGTCGCCGTTGGGGGAGGTGGAGAAGTGGAAGCTTCCGAAGATCCGGCGCTCGACATCCCAGTAGGACAGGTAGGCGTTGTCCTTCCAGATCGGGTCCGACGGGCCGGCCGCGTCGTCGTGCAGGGGCTCGGCCAACGGCCCCCATGCGGTGATCCCGGGTGATGAGGTGGTGACGGTCATGCGTGACCTCCGTGGAGATGGTGTTGAATTTGAATGCGGGATAAAAACTCAGACGGACTCTACAGCGTATAGTCAAACGTGACAAGGGTCACTCGCATCGGTTGATCGGAGAATTCTGTGGCGCGTGGAGCGGGTTTGGACGCTGACCGGATCGTCAAGGCGTGCTTGGCGATAGCGGATGAGGAAGGCATCGGGCAGGTGACGATGCGGCGCTTGTCGCGTGATCTCGACGTCACCCCGATGGCCATCTATCACCATGTCGCCAACAAGGACGAACTGTTCGACCTCGTCCTCGACGAGTCGTTGCGGGCCGTGGAACCCGTCGATCCCGCAGGTGACCCCTTCGATGAGTTGATGCGGTGGGGACGGGCATTCCACCGACTCCTCGTCGACCATCCATCGCTGGCCCAGGAGATGGCATCACGTCGGCTCGAGGGGCCGGTCGCGGTGGGTGCGGCCGGCCGCATCCTCGATCTCCTGGCTCGGGCCGGTACGCCTGACGATCGCGCCGACGAACTGCTGGTCGCCCTGTTCAGCTGCGTTCTCGGTACCGCGCAGTACCGGATCTCGCGAAACGCGGAATCCGCCCGTCGCGGCGGCCGCGCGCTCCCCGAGGATTTCGCCGACGGTAGGGCGGGAATGCGTGATCGGTTGTCCGACACGTCGATCACCGACCAGCGTTTCGCCGCCATTCTCACCGTGCTGATCCGCGGCTATCTACCCGCGGACTGATCGTGGTGCACTGACGCGACGCACTGACGGTCGCGGCTGCGTGTCAGGACGACGGACTGTTCTCCTCGAGAAACCGCATGAGGCGGATCATGATGTCGCGTAGCGCATCCCGATCCTTCGGCAGCGAGGTCTGCTCGTAGCCGACCAGCAGGAAGACCGACCAGTGGGCGAACCGGTGTGCCAGTCGGGTGTCCTCGACGATCTCCGCGACGGACTCGTAGACCACTTCGAACCGCCTGCGATCGACCTCTTCCTGGGTTCGCCGGGCACGTTCGTCGAGATTGCTCCACGTGCGGATGGCCCGCTCGGCGCCGTGCGGCAGGCCCAGGCCGATGTCGATGATCGTCGCCAGGCGTTCGCGCGGGTCCCCGATGGCGGCCAGCCGATCGATCGAGCGGACCGTCCGGGCTTCGAGCCAGTAGGCCAGCAGGCTGCTGGTGTAGTCCGCCCAGTTCGAGAAGTAGTGGTAGAAGGACCCCGAGGTCACCCGGAGGCGTGAGCAGACCTCGGCCAGTTTGAGGCCTCCGTAGCCGAGGTCGGACAGGACGTCCAGGCCTGTTTCGAAATATGCATCGCGTGACAAAACGGTGCTCATGACCTGCTCCTCAACGTTCGGCGGTCGACGGGGTTGACCATAACTGAACTTATGCTATCGTCGTTGTGACTCAGCTCATAGACCCCGCCGAAGAAGCATAGATGCAGGTGGGAGTGCCGCAGACATCGATTTGAATCGAAGTTACATTTAAAAAGGAGGATCTGTCATGGGTTTCACCGACGCTGCCGAGGTCAGGAAGTACATCGGAGGCATCTTCGAGACGGCGTTCGAGGACGCCGAGATCGGACCCAAGCTCGTCGACAGCGGACTCGTGTTCGCCTTCGACTTCAGTAGTCCGGAGGCCGTGGTCGTCGTCGATGCGGTCAACAAGCAGGTGTACGAGGGCTTCGACGGGAGCCCCGAACCGATGGCCACCATGGTCATGCCGGCCGACACCGGAAACGCCTATTGGCAGGGCAAGGTCAATCTCCCCCTGGCGATGGCCAAGAAGAAGATCTCGGTGACCGGCAACGTCGCGAGCCTGCTCAAGCTCGCACCGCTGGGCAAGAAGTTGTTCCCGGTCTACATCAACAACCTCAAGACCGACGGACGCGAGGACCTGCTGGTCTGACGTCGCCGAAACATCCCACACGCAGGAACTCCAGAGAAGAGACAAGCCATGTATCCGGGAACCCACGCGCAGGCGACACCCGACAAGCCGGCGATCATCATGGCCGGCAGCGGCCGGACGGTGACCTACCGAGAACTCGACGATCACTCCGCAGACCTGGCCGCGGCCCTGCACGGAATGGGTCTGCGTAAGGGTGACGTGATCGCGCTGCTGTCGGAGAACGCGCCCGAGTGCCTCGAGATCTACTGGGCGGCAGTCCGTTCCGGCCTGTACGTCACATCGGTGAACTGGCACCTCGCCCCGTCCGAGGTCGCCTACATCGTCTCCGACAGTGACGCACGAGTCCTGTTCGCGTCGTCGGGGGTCGCCGAACTCGCGTCCGCCGTCGTCGAGGAGCTCGGCGACAGTGACATCCGCACCATCGCCTTCGGCGGGAACATCGACGGCTTCGAGGCCTACGGTGACGTGCTCGCCCAGGCCGGTCCGCGGCTCGTCGACCAGCCTCGCGGCTCGGACATGCTCTACTCCTCGGGGACCACCGGCCGACCCAAGGGGGTCAAGCCGTCGTTGCTGCCGATCCAGGTGGACGAGCCCGGCGACCCGATCACGGGTCTGATCCAGCACGTGTTCAAGGTGACCGCCGACGACGTCTACCTCTCGCCTGCGCCGATGTATCACGCCGCGCCGCTCAAATGGTCCGGTGCCATCCACGCCCTCGGGGGCACCGTGGTGATCCTCGAGAAGTTCGACGCCGAGCGCATCCTCGAGGTGATCGAGCAGTACAAGGTGACCATCACGCAGATGGTGCCCACGATGTTCGTCCGGCTCCTGCAGCTGCCGCCGGAGCAGCGGAATGCCCACGACACCTCGTCCCTGCGGTTGGTCGTGCACGCCGCGGCGCCGTGTCCGCCCGACGTCAAGCAGGCGATGATCGACTGGTGGGGACCGATTCTCGTGGAGTACTACAGTGCCACCGAGAACCACGGCACCACCATCATCACGACGCAGGAATGGCTCACCAAGCGGGGATCGGTGGGCAAGTCGGCCATGGGCCCGGTGCACGTCTGTGATGACGACGGCAACGAGCTGCCGACCGGCGAGGTCGGGCTGATCTACTTCGAGCGTGAGACGCGTCCGTTCGAGTACCACAAGGATCCCGAGAAGACCAGGGCCGCCGAGCATCCCGCGCACTCCAACTGGACGACCGTGGGCGATCTCGGATACGTCGACGAGGACGGATACGTCTTCCTGACCGATCGCAAGGCCTTCATGATCATCTCGGGCGGCGTCAACATCTACCCGCAGGAGGTCGAGAACGTCCTCACCCTGCATCCCGCGATCTACGACGTCGCGGTGATCGGCGTCCCCGACGCCGAGATGGGTCAGCAGGTCAAGGCCGTCGTGCAGTTGCGCGCCGGGCAAACCCCCTCCGACGAACTGGCCGACGAGATCATCGCCTACACCCGGGAGCGCATCGCGCACTTCAAGGCACCCCGAACGGTCGACTTCGTCGACGAGTTGCCCCGCACCGCAACCGGAAAGCTCGTCAAGCGTGAGATCGAGAAGCGATACCTGGCGGCAGGAGCACAGGCATGACCAGCACATTGAGCACATCGGCCCGTCCCTACGACCCGCTCAGCATCTCTTCGCTCGACTTCTGGGCGAAGAGCGCGGACGAGCGCGAGCAGACCTTCGCCCAGCTGCGCGCGGCGCGTCCCGTCAGCTGGCACCGGCCGCTCGAGGGCGCCCTGATGCCGCCGGAGAACGACGGCGTGTGGGTCGTCGTCTCGCACGAACACATCACCGAGGTCAGCAAGCATCCCGAATTGTTCTGTTCGGGACAGGGTTTCCAGTTCGAGGAGATCCCCGAGGATCTGCTGTCGGCCGCGGGATCGTTTCTCGGGATGGATGATCCGCGTCATGCGGCCCTGCGCAGGCTGGTCAGCTCCGCGTTCACGCCCAAGCAGGTCGCCAAGATCCACGATCAGATCAAGAACCAGGCGCGGCTGATCGTCGACGGACTCATCGCTCGCAAGGAGGGCGACTTCGTCGAGGCCGTCTCGAAGAAACTCCCGATGTGGACGATCTACGAGATGATGGGCCTCGAGGACCTCGACCAGCGCGAGGAGGCCGCCCATCACGCCGACGGCATGGTGTCCTGGGCCGACGAGGACGTGGCCGCGGGCCGCGAACCCGGTGAGGTCCTGAACGAATCCCTGGTCGGTCTGTTGTCGCTCGGATTCGAGTTCGCCGAGGAGCGCCGCCGCAACCCGAAGTCGGATCTGATGACCGGTCTGGTGAACGCCGAGGTCGACGGGGAGAAGCTCACCGACGAGGAGATCGCGTCGTTCTTCGTGCTGCTGTCGGTGGCCGGCAATGACACCACCCGCAACTCGATCAGCATCACCACCAAGGCCTTCCAGGACTTCCCGGCTCAGCGTGAGCTGCTCCTCTCTGATTTCGACGGGCTGATCAAGCCGGCCATCGAGGAGTTCGTGCGGTGGGCCTCGCCGGTCATGACGTTCCGCCGCACCGCAACCCAGGACACGGTGCTCGGCGGCCAGGAGATCAAGGCCGGCGAGTGGGTGGCGATGATCTATTCGTCGGGCAACCGCGACGAGAAGGTCTTCGAGCGTCCCAACGAATTCGACATCACCCGATCGCCCAACCCCCACGTCGGTTTCGGTGGCGGTGGACCGCACTTCTGCATGGGCAGCTTCGTGGCGAAGATGCAGCTGCAGGAGATCTTCGACCAGCTGCTGCATCGGGCACCCACCCTGAAGGTCGGCGAACCCGAGTATCTCACCGGCAACTTCGTGCGCGCCGTCAAGTCCATGCCCTACACCCTCTGAGCGGAGAATCCATGTCTGAATTCAACGGAAAGCGGTTCGTCGTCACCGGCGCCGCGTCGGGTATCGGCGCCGCGACCGCCGCCAAACTGCTCGACCTCGGTGCCGAGGTGCACAGCCTCGACCGCAACGTGCCGACCGTCCCGGTCACCTCGCACACCGAGGTGGACCTGGCGAACCCGAACAGCATCGACGCCGCGATCGAGTCCCTCGAGGGTTCCTTCGACGGGCTGCTGAACATCGCCGGGGTTCCCGGCACGCTGCCCGGCGAACTGGTGTTCGCGGTCAATTCGCTTGCCGTGCGCCATCTCTCGGAGGCGTTCTTCGACCGCCTCAATCCGGGTGGCAGCATCACCATCGTCAGTTCGACCGCCGGCTTCGGCTGGCCCGCGCGGCTCGAGCAGATCCGCGACCTGCTCAGCACCGACACCTTCGAGGAGGGGCTGGCCTGGTTCAAGGCGAATCCCCAGGAGGGCAACACCTACAACTTCTCCAAGGAGGTCTCCACCGTCTACACCATGTCGATGGGTCTTGCCGTGGCGGAGATGGGTTTCCGCATCAACGCAGTCCTACCCGGCCCGGTCGAGACGCCCATTCTCACCGACTTCGAGGAGTCGATGGGCAAGGACACCCTCGACGGTCTGAAGAATCTGCTGGGTCGCCACGCCGAGCCCGGCGACATCGCCGACACCCTGGTGTTCCTGGTGTCCGACGCCGCGCGCTGGGTCAACGGGCATGCGCTCGTGGTCGACGGCGGCGTCACCGGTTCCGTGCTGTCCGGCGTCGTGCCGGCACCCGAGATCTAGGAGCCGAGACATGGCAACGACGGTCCAGGGACTCGGCGCGGTCGACCACGAGCGCATGATGGCGTCGGTGCGACAGACCTTCGCCTCGGGTCGCACCCGTGACATCAGCTGGCGGCTCGGGCAATTGGCCGCCATCGAGCGGTTGCTCGCCGAACGCGAGGACGAGATCGCCAAGGCCCTGGCCGCCGACCTCGGACGCAGTCCGTCCGAGGCGTGGCTGGGAGACATCGCCTCGACCGCCGGTGAAGCCGCCTATGCGCGGAAGAACCTGAAGAAGTGGATGAAGCGCAAGCGGGTCAAGCTTCCGCTGAACCAGTTGCCCGGGCGCGGCTGGGTGCAGTACGAGCCGCTGGGCGTCGTCCTGGTGATCGGCCCTTGGAATTATCCGGTCTACCTCACGCTGGGCCCACTGATCGCGGCGGTGGCCGCAGGCAACTGTGCCGTGGTCAAACCCTCGGAACTGGCGCCCGCCACCTCGACGCTGCTGACCAGGCTGATCCCCGAGTATCTGGACTCCTCGGCCATCGCGGTCGTCGAAGGGGACGGCCTGGTCACGCAGGAGCTCCTCGCGCTCGGCTTCGACCACGCGCTGTTCACCGGCGGAACCGAGATCGGCAAGAAGATCATGGCGGGAGCCGCGGCCACGCTCACCCCGGTGACCCTGGAACTCGGCGGCAAGAGCCCGGTCATCGTGGCTGCCGACGCCGACCTCGACGTCGCCGCACGGCGGATCGCATGGGTGAAGACCATGAACTCCGGACAGACCTGCATCGCGCCGGATTATGTGCTCGCCCACCGTGACATCGCCGACCGGCTGGTCGAGAAGATCGCCGCGAACATGATCGAGTTCCGATCGGGCGAGGAGGACCCGGCGCTGCGGATCGTCAACCGCCGCCAGTTCGACCGTCTCGCCGGTTACCTGGCGACCACGACGGGTCGGATCGTCGCCGGCGGTGCGACCGATGCCGACCGGTTGACCATCGAACCGACGGTGGTCGTCGACCCGGCGCCGACGGATCCGGTGATGTCCGAGGAGATCTTCGGCCCGATCCTCCCGGTGGTGACCGTCGCGTCCATCCCGGAGGCCGTCGCATTCGTCAACCAGGGGTCGAAGCCGCTGGCGATGTACGCGTTCACCTCGTCGAAAACGCTCGGACAGCACCTGATCGACTCGATCCCCTCCGGGGGAGCGGTGATCAACCACATCGCGATGCACTGTCTCGTTCCCGCCCTGCCGTTCGGTGGCGTCGGGGACTCGGGGATCGGTGACTACCACGGGCAGTGGGGATTCGAGCGGCTCAGCCACCGCAAGGCCGTCCTGTCCAAAACCGCGAAGCCGGACATCCGCCTGATCTATCCGCCCTATTCGGTGCGAGATCTGGCCATCATGCGAAAGCTCTTCTGAATCCACTGATCAGGGCTCTCGCCTCCACATCCACCCAGGAGGGACCATGAAAGTAGTACTCGATCGCGCCCGGTGCACCGGGCTCGGAATCTGCGAATCGCTGGCGTCGGACTTCTTCGAGATCGACGACGACGACGGTTCACTGCTCGTCCTCAAGGACGAGGTCGCAGAGGCCGATCTGATGGAGGTCGAGGAAGCCATATCCGGTTGCCCGACCGAAGCTCTCAGACTTCTCCGGGACAGCGAATGAGAAACCTCGACGGCCGGGTCGTCGTCATCACCGGAGCCGGTGGCGGGCTGGGCCGCGAGTACGCGTTGTGCTGTGCGGGAGAAGGTGCACGGATCGTCGTGAACGATCTGGGCGGTAACCGTGACGGCACCGGTGCCGGGTCGGCCATGGCCGACGAGGTGGTGGCCGAGATCCGTGACCGCGGCGGCGACGCGGTCGCCAATTACGATGACATCTCCGATGTCTCGGGCGCTCTGTCGCTCGTGCGCACCGCCCTCGACCGATTCGGCCAGATCGACGGCGTTATCCACAACGCGGGGATCCTGCGCGACGCCAGCTTCGCCAAGTTGTCGCCGGAGAACTGGGATGCGGTGATGCGGGTGCATCTCTACGGCGGGTTCAACGTGACCAGCGCCGCGTGGCCGCACTTCCGCGAACAGGGTTTCGGCCGGATCGTGGTCGCCACGTCCACCAGCGGCCTGTACGGCAACTTCGGGCAGGCGAACTACGGCGCCGCGAAGTCGGGGCTGATCGGTCTGATCAACACCCTGGCGATCGAAGGCGCCAAGTCGGGGATCACCGCGAATGCCGTTGCGCCGCTGGCAGCCACCCGCATGACTGCCGACGTCGCGCCGCGCGAGATCCTGGACCGGCTTCCGCCCGAGTTCGTCGCCCCGGTCGTCACGCACCTGGTCAACCCGATCTGCACCGAGACCGGATCGATCTTCGTCGTCGGCGGGGGATTGGTGCAGCGCGTGGCGCTCTTCCAGGGGGCCGGGATCACCTTCAGCGAACCGCCGTCGCCGGCCGCCGTCGCCGAGCGGTGGACAGAGATCTGCGATCTGACCGACGCGACCCTCGGCAGCAACCCCCTGGTCTGACGCCCCTGAAACGGCCGGAACCAGAAGAGATCAGAAGAGAGAAGAGTAGTGAGCCCAGCACCGAAGAACACAACCAAGAACACCGCCGACGTCATCGTGGTCGGCGCCGGCCACAACGGCCTCGTGTCGGCCGCCTACCTGGCGCAGGCCGGTCTCGATGTCCTCGTCGTCGAGGCGTCGCCGACCGTCGGTGGAATGACTTCGACGAATCCGTTCGAACCGGAGGCGCCGGGGTACACCATCAACGAGGCATCGATGCAGGCCTCGCTGTTCCGGACCACCACCATCGACAAGGATCTGGGACTGTCGAGGAAGTTCGGGCTCAAGCAGACCGTCATCGACCCCGCCCATGTGCAGCTGAACTACGACGGCACCTCCCTGGCCATGTGGCGGGACCCGCGTCGCACCGCGGATGAACTGCGCTACTTCTCGCCGTCGGACGCCGAGGCGCTGCTGGATCTGTACCGGGTCATCGACGCCGCAGTGGAGATCGGTCTGCCGCTGATGCAGACCAGCCCGGTCAAGCCGGACATCAAGAAGGTTCTGCAGGCCACCAAGGGGATGGTCAAGAACCGCAAGGAACTCGTGGCGGTCGGACGCTGGATGGCGTCGTCGCAGGCGGAGGCGATCGAGGACAGCTTCACCAGCGACGCGATCAAGGCGCCGCTGCTGATCGCGTTGCCGTTCATGCCTTTCGACGCCGACCTCTCGGGCTGGTCGTTGATCTACCTGGGTGTCCTCAGCAAGTACGGGGTGTCGATGTTCCACGGCGGCACGGGCGCTCTCCCGGCTGCGCTGGTCGAGAGCCTGAAGTCCAACGGCGGTCGTGTGCGCACGAGCGCGCCCGTGGACGAACTCGTCATGCACAACGGTCGGGTGACCGGTGTGCGTCTGGTCGGAGGCGAGGAGATCCACGCTCGCCGTGGCGTTCTGACCGCCTGCAGCCCGAAGACGACCCTGACGCGGCTGCTCCCGGAGGGCACACTGCCGCGGGTCCTGCAGAACAAGGCGGACAAGATCCCCACGCGCCGGCGCGGAATCGCCGACTACAAGCTGAACATCGCGCTCAGCGGCAAGATCACGATGGAGAAGCACGAGAAGTGGCGTGGCGACGGAATCGACCTCCGTCTGGGCTGCAACTCGTTCAACACCTACCAGGAGAGCCTCGACGCGGCGAAGGCCTGCATCAGGGGTGATGTGCCCGAACACATTCCGGGACTCGGACATGCGACGACGTCGTTCGACAAGGGATTCGCCCCGGACGGATGCGACATCTTCTGGTTCTGGACCGGGCTGACCCCGTCGGACCCGCGCGAGGGCTGGGAGGTCGCTCGGGACAAGATCACCGAGCGCGTGATCCGCGACGCCTCGCACTACTACAACGGAATCGAGTCCCTCGAGGTTGCGCGACGCCCCCTGGCGCTGCCCGACATCGAGGACCGGTTCTGGGCGATCGACGGCAGTGTCTACCATGTCGATCCGGTGATCTCCCGGTTCGGGCCGCTGAAGCCGGCGGACAAGTTCGCCGGTTACAGCACCCCCATCCCGGGGCTGTACCTCACCGGCGCCGGGACGCATCCGGTCGCGGGGATCTCGGGTATGCCGGGACAGAACGCGGCGCGGGTGATGCTGAAGGAGTTCCGCAAGGAGGACGGCGCGGGTCTGGGTGACCGCCTGCGTTCGGGTCTGGTGCGTGAGAAGACCCTGGAAGCCCGTTACGACAAGGCGGTTTCTGCCGCCCGCTAGATCGGCTCGACGTCACCTGGCGGGCGCCGGCGAACCACCGCCGGCGCTCGCCATCTGGTGTTGGTGGAGTGATTGATCACTGCACTTCAGCGGGGGATTTGTCCGTTTTGATCGCGATCGGCGGGTCGGCCGAAGCCCTGTTGGTCAAATGCCCCAATACGGGGTTGACCATAGGTGGACTTATGGCTAAGGTTCCTTGTGATCCAACGCACATCCACGCATGGGTGTGAACTGCCTACTTAATCAAATATCGATTAAATTCCCGGAGCTGATGTCTCCGAAGATCTTCTGAGAGGAAGGTATGCGCGATCTTCAAGTCTCGGCTGCCGAGGCCGAGATACTCACCTACAAGGATGAGTTCGCCCATCCCGCGCCGCCCTCGGGCGGAGGGGTAGGGGCGGTCGCCGCTCGTGCAGGGGCTCGTACGGTCGAGTACCTGCGGACTGTGCCGAAGGCGTCGATCGCCACCATGGGACGCGCTGCCACCTTGACCGCGGACGTTGTGCGCTACTCGGTCACCGAGACCATCCGGATGCGTCTGCCGATGGTCGAGACTCTCGAGCAGGCTTGGTTCCTGCTGACGGTGACGGCGCTGCCCGCGGTACTCATCGCGTTGCCGTTCGGCACGGAGATCTCGATTCAGGTCGGCGCCGTGGTCAACCAGGTCGGCGCCAAGTCGCTCGCCGGTGCGGCCAGCGGTATCGGGGTGATCTCGCAGGGCGCCCCGATCGCGGCCGGCCTCCTGATGGGAGGTGCCGCGGCGTCGGCGATCGCCGCCGACCTGGGCGCCCGGTCCATCCGTGAGGAGATCGACGCCATGCGGGTGATGGGTGTCGACCCCGTGCAACGCCTTGTCCTGCCGCGCTTCCTGGCCATCCTCCTCATCTCGCCGATCCTCTGCGTCATCATCGTTGCGTCGGCGGTGGCGGCGGGATTCGTTCTCGCCGTCTCGATCAACGGAGTCATCCCCGGCAGCTTCTGGCAGTCCTTCGGAGCGTTCGCCACCCAGACCGACTTCTACTTCGCGATTCTCAAGACGATGCTGTTCGGAATGGAGGTGGTCATCATCGCCAGCCTCCGCGGCCTCGAGGCCAAGGGCGGACCGCGAGGCGTTGCCGACAGCGTGAACGCCTCGGTGGTACTCGGATTCGTCGCGGTGTTCGTCACCAACCTCATGACGACACAGCTCCAGACCATGTTCTTCCCGAGTCAGGTGGGCTGAGGACATGGCATCTCCGACGAAGTACTCCGTGTCCCCGACGCTGTCGCGCACCGGGCGATGGCTCGCCACAAGTGTTTTCACCGTCCAGGAGGGGATCGGCCGGTGGGCGCTGTTCACCCTGCAGACGGTCGTGAACATTCCGTTCACCATCCGGCACTACCGCAAGCAGACCTTCAAGACCATGAACAGCATGGCCTGGGGTCGCGGATCGATCATCGTCGACGGCGGCGTCATCTCGCTGCTGATGATCCTCGGTGTCGCGATCGGCGTCGCGGTGGCGATCGAGGCGTACAACACGTTGAATCTCATCGGTTTCGGACCGCTGACCGGTGTGATCGGCGCCTTCCTCAACATTCGTGAGATGGGTCCGATCATGACCGGCATCGGGTTCGCCGCGCAGGTCGGCTGTCGCATGACCGCCGAGATCGGCTCGATGCGCATCGCCGAGGAGATCGACGCCACCGAGACCCTGGGCATCCGCTCCATCCCGTTCGTGGTCGGCACTCGTCTGGTCGGCGGAATGCTCTGTGTCATACCGGGTTACCTGCTCTCGCTGGCCATCGGGTTCCTGACGGCGAGCGTGTTCGTGAAGGTCGTGCACGGCGCGCCGGCGGGCACCTACGATCACTACTTCTCCCAATTCCTCGACCCGGTCGAGGTCATGTATTCGCTGATCAAGGCGGTGACATTCTGTGCGGTGATCACGATCATCCACTGCTACTACGGCTTCTTCGCGTCCGGAGGGCCAGAAGGGGTCGGACGTGCGTCCGGGCGGGCCATCCGCGCGAGCCTCGTCATGACCATCGTGCTGAACCTCGTGATGACCATCGTGCTGTGGGGTCTTCACCCGGACCTGATCTTCAAGGGGTGAACTGATGGTCTCCGGATTTCTGATCGGATCGGACCGACACCGGCAAAAGGTGTTACGGCGTTCGGGTGCTGTCGTGGTGGCGGTGGCGATCGTCGCCACACTGCTCGGGCTCTACGTCGTCCCGGCGATGACGCCCGACGATCCCGACATCGTGACCGTCACCATCGACACGCCGGCGGTGGGGCCGGGCGTCGAGGCGGGCACCGAGGTGGTCATGTTCGGGGCGCCGGTCGGCAAGGTGACCTCGCTCGACGTCGACCAGGTCGGGGTCACCTCACTGACACTCGAACTCGACCGCAGCTCGGTCGCCGGGCTCGGACGTGACTTCGTCATCGACTTCCGCCCCAAGAATTACTTCGGTATCACCGGCCTGAACATCGCCGACACCGGTGATGCCGCCAGTGGCGAGGTCCGCGACGGCGATCACCTCAGCCGAAGCCCCGGGGCCGACTACACGATGGCCACCATGATCGAGCAGGGTTCGGACGTGGCCAACGGCTCGCTCGTCCCGGAGACGATGGACGCGATCAAGCGAGTCCTGGTGTACACCTCGGCTTTCGAGCCGCTCATCCACACCGGTGTGGTGCTCGCCGACGTCGTCGAGCGTACGCAGCGCGAGATGCCGGCAGAGCTGATCACGAAGTACAACGCCATCGTGGACGCGCTGCCGCCGTTCGTCGACGGATCGATCTCGGCGCTGTTCCACTTCTACAGCAGCGAGTTGCGCGCCGCGGGTGACGAGGTGCAGAACAACTTCACCACCACGCTGAAGGCGATCTCGGACAACTTCTTCTCGATGGTCGGCAGGCTCCTGAAGTCGAACCAGGCAGATCTGACCTCGACGGTTCAGATGGCCACCGAGGCGGCCACCGTGCTGCCGGCCATCGGCCAGGGCGTGATCACTCCGGTCACCGTGCGGGACCTGGTGCGGCGGCTCGACGGCGCCTTCGGCACGAAGGGTGATGGCACAACAGTTCTCAAGGTCGATCTCGCGCTCGAGCGGCTGCCTGCGCTCGCCGTGCCGCTGACCTCGCTGACAGAACGTGGAGGACGCTAGATGAACGGCCGATTCGCCGGTGCGGCTCGGATCATGCGCCCGCTGTGGAAGCTCATCGCCGCGGCCGCGGTGGCGGCGATCCTGTTCGCGGCGATCACCAACGGGATCAAGAACCCCGTGGACGGCACCACCGCCCAGTACACCGCGGACTTCACCGATGCATCAGGTCTGCGACCGAACGCCGACGTTCGTATTCGAGGGGTGAAGGTCGGCAAGGTGACCGCGATCGAGATGCGGCAGTCGGAGGACGCAGCTCACGCCGAGGTGTCGTTCACGTTGCTCGAGCCGCACAAGCTCACGGGTCAGACGAAGGCAGCGGTCAAGTACGCCAACCTGTCCGGTGTCCGGTACGTCGACGTGACCGGTGTGGACGGCCAGGGAGAGTCGGTGACCCACCTCCCGGTGAAGCAGACGATCCCGTCCTTCGACATCACCGAATTGTTCAACGGATTGCAGCCGGTGCTGCAGACCCTCAGCCCCCAGGAGATCAACTCCTTCTCGCAGAACGCCCTCACGCTTCTGCAAGGTGACGGTGGCGGCTTGGCACCGATGCTGAAGAGCGTCGACACCCTCAGTCGCTACGCGACCGACCGTCAGCAGGTCATCTCCGTCCTGGTGGCGAACATGTCGCGGATCTCGGACACGCTGGGCGGAAAGTCTCCCCAGATCCTGGAGTTCCTCCGCGACATCGAGGGACCGGTCGATTCGACTCTCACCGTGCTCGACGAGTTCCGGAAGGCCAGCGAGTACGGGCCGTCGTTCATGGGTGTGCTGAACTCGATCCTGTCCGGTGTCGGAATCCAGCCCGACACCGATGTCGACCGGATTCTCACCGAGGCCTTCCCGACGGTCGACAACCTGTGGCGCTCACTGGAGATGCTCCCGACCATGCTGGAGGGTCTGCAGTCCCCGGTGACCGCACCGATGCCGGAGAAGCGGTGTTCCAAGGGAGAACTCGCTCTCCCCGCCATGGCGAAGGTTCTGATCAACGGAAGTGGAGTGGTCATATGTCGGGCCTGACGCGTGCGTGGGAACGGATACGCGCCAACGATTTCCTGACCGGGATGGTGGCGGTCGGTCTGGCTGCCGTGCTGATCGCCGGCGTGAGTTACTTCTACATGGCGCCCCCCGGGCGGCAGGCGATCACCTTCACGACCCGCGATGTCGCGTCGTTGAGCGGGGGCGAGGACGTCCGCGTGGCGGGTATCTCGGTGGGAAAGGTCGCCGATGTCAGACTTCGCGCCGACGACGTCGAGGTGGAACTCGATGTCACCGACGACGTCGTGGTGGGCGACAGGTCGAGCGTCCGCGTCCAACTGCTCACCGCGGTCGGTGGTTACTTCGTGTCGCTGATCCCCTCGGGTCGGGTCACCGAGACCAGCCGCACGATCCCGGCGGACCGGGTGACCGTGCCCTACACCATCGCCGACACGCTTCAGGAACTGCCGCGCATCACCAACGAGGTGGACGGCGATCCGATCGAGAGCACTCTCGCCCAGGTGGCCGACGGTCTCGGTGAGAACTCGAAATCGTTGCGGCACCTGATCGACGGGATGCGATCGATCTCGACGATCGTCGACAAGCAACGGCGACAGGTCGATTCGATCCTGGCGATGGCGAGCGACTACATGACGACGTTTGCCAACAGCCGGGAGTTCGTCTTCGAGCTGATCCGCAAGGTGAATGTCGCTCTGTCGCAGTTCCACACCTACCGCGCAGGATTCTCGGAGGCCTACCGGCAGCTCGGTGGGGTCCTCCAGCGGCTGGGGGCGGTGTCGAACTTCTATCTCAACCACTCCGACCAGCTCTACGCGGCGGTGGTCGGCGCGCGGAACACCGCGGACCGGCTGCGCAACGGGATGGACGCGATGATCGACAACCTCGGTCCGCTGCAGAGCCGGCTGGCCTCGCTGGTGGCGCCCGAGGGCGCACCGGATGCGGACTCCGCCTTCGTCCTGGACGCGACCGCGATGTGCCTGCCGGTGGCCGGAAGGAAGTGCTGACGTGAAGCGAATGGCAATGAGGTCGGCGGTGTGTCTGGCGATGGCGGCCACGGTCGCCGCCGTGGCGACCACCACCGCCGGCGCGGGCACCGCGCAGGCGCGCGCCGAGGGTGGCTACTGCGCGATGCTGCCCGACTCGATCGGGCTGTACGCGGGCAACAAGGTGACGCAGATGGGTTATCCCATCGGCACCATCGAGTCGATCGAACCGCAGGACATCGGTGTGCGCGTGACCTTCTCGGTCGACAACGACCGACCGATCCCCGCGAACGTCGCGGCGGTGACCCGATCCAAGTCGGTCCTCGCCGACCGCTCACTCGAGCTCGTGGGCAATTACCGGAACGGGGAGCGACTCCGCGCCTCCGAGTGCATTCCCCTCGAACGGGCACACACCCCGCAGAGCATCTCGCAGATCACCGGTTCGGCGGCCGACCTGATCGACCAGCTCGCCCCCGAGGGCGACACCCGGGCACTGGCGGGATCGATCGACGAGATGTCGAGTTCGGTGATCGGTACCGGGCCTCGCGTCGAGACCCTGATGCGCACCGCGGCGTCGGCGGCGCGGAGTCCGGAACGCACCATCGCCGACATCGGCTCCATCATCACGATGACCGCGCCCCTGACGAAGGACGCGCTCGCACGGTGGGGTGACATCTCGTCGATCATCACCAAGCTCCCGCAGGCGACCGACGTTGCGGCGCGGGTCCTCTGGCCCGGAGCCGTGAACATGATCTACGGCATGCAGCCCGTGCTCCTGCTGATCTCCGACATCGAGCCGCGCTACGGCGAGTACCTGTACCCGACACTCGACGTGCTGGCCGACGCGCTTCACGTCGCGGCAACACGTGTGGGGGACGTCCAGAAGGCGCTGTCGGCGATCCCGAGCATGGCGGCCAACGTGGCACTGGTCGCCGAACGCGGACGGGGCGTGGGTCTCCGTGTGCGACCGCCGGAGGTGCGGGTACGCGCCGCCGACGGAAAAGCCTGGTGCGCCCGGGTCAACGCGGTGAAGCCGGGGAGCTGCACCACGGAGCGTGGCGACACCCGGATGGTCCGCGTGGGAGTGCTCGATCTACTGGTGGCTGGAGTTCGACGATGATCGCTCAGATACGAGGCCGGGTGGCGGCGGCTGCTGCCGCAGCACTCGTGGCCGTTGTACTCGGGGGCTGCACGCTCAATCCCGGCGAGCTGGCCTCCTCGGTGCGTTCGGCAGGCGACGGCGAGACGATCACCGTCCAGTTCGACGACACCCTGAATCTCCCGGAGGGCTCCGACGTCACGTTCAACGGGGCGAAGGTGGGTTCGGTGACCGGCGTGGAACTGCGGGGCGATCACGTCGACGTGAACGCCAAACTCACCGGCCGGGTGCGCATCCCGGTCGACGTGACGGCGTCGATCCGCCAGAACACCGTCCTCGGTGATCCCTACGTCGCGCTCGTCGCCACCAGCGGAGGTACGGAAGTCGTCGAATCGGGTGGACTGATCCCGTTGTCGCAGACGACATCTCCGCCACCGCTCGAGGACACCCTCGCCGTGGTCGCGAACTTCGTCAACGGCGGCAGCATCCAGAACATGCAGGATGTGATCCGTACGATGAACACCGCACTGCCCGACATCCGCCAGACCAGGCGCGTCGCGAAGATCTCGGCGATCGACCTGAGCAGTCTCTCGGCGGGCACCGACCTGATCGACGGGATGATCCGCGGGCTCGACGCCACGGCGCTCGCCGTCATACCGCATCTGCCCGCGGCCGAGCAGATGCTCTCCGACGAGGGCATGCACTACTGGAGTCAGCTGGGCAAGCTGTTCTCGGGCATCGGCATCGTGTTGCCGAGTATCGGCAGCGTATTCGAGGGAGGCTACTGGCTGATGCCGTTACTGCGAGGTGTGGACGGGAGCATCGGCACGGTCCGGCAGGGGATCGACGCCATCGGCTCGAATCAGGCTCAGCTGCAACAGTTCCTGTCGAAGAGCCTGTTCCCGTTCCTGCGGAAGCCCGGTCTCGAGATCGTCTCCGCGTCCACCCCGGACGGGCAGGAGATCATCGGCGACGTGACCAAGGTCCTCCGGATGCTCGGAGCGGTCCGATGAGGCGGGGACAGTCCGCCCTCAACGGCCGAACGCTGGTGTCGATCGCCGGGCTGCTTGCCCTGATCGTCGCCTCGCTCGCGTACCTGAACTCACTGGGCCTGTCGGTGACGAACAATGTGAACGTGCGCCACGCCACGATGATGGTGCAGCACACCAACGGTCTGGTCGTCGGTTCCAAGGTCCTGCTGCGGGGCGTGCCCATCGGCCGGGTCACCTCCGTGAAGCCCTCCGTCGAGGGAGTGCGCATCGAATGGAACTACAAGGACAAGTACTCGATCCCGGTGAACTCGGCCTACCGCGTCGACAACCTGTCGGCACTGGGTGAGACCTACCTGGGAATCACCCCGAAGACCGAATCCGGGCCGGTGCTCTCCAACGACGTCGTGCTGACGGCGTCGACGATCACGGTCCCGACCACGGTCGACGAACTGTCGGCGCGGGTCACCCGTTTCCTCGAACAGGTCGACAGCAGGCAGGTCCGCTCGATCGTCGACGAGATCAACGAGGGGCTCCCGGCGGATCAGGAGGTGCTGACCAACATCCAGCACGCGAGCGCACTCCTCGAGGCCACCATCCTGGCCACGCGCGGATCGCTGACCACATTGCTGACCGACTTCCAGCCCCTGCTGACCAAGGGCGCCGGCATCAGCGACTCGCTCGCGGCGTCCGGGGATCCGGTGGAGCGCTTCGCGATCGGACTGGCGAAGTTCCTCAGCGAAGGCGGCAAGAAGGCGTCGACCAGTGCGGACGGCAAGGACGGCTTCATCGTCACCACCAACTCGCCGACCTCGCTCAATCGAGAGGCCAAGCCGCTGCTCGAACACGTACAGAAGTTCCTCGACGAGGCCGCCCCGGACCTCCGGGTCCTCAGTGATGCGGCGCTGCCGTCGGTGGCGTCGGGTGCCCGGAGTCTGCGCAGCGTCGACCTCGGCGCCCTGATGCGGACCGCGCTGGCGACCGCCGGCGACGGCAACGGCCTGGTGGTCAAGGTGGGTGGTAGGTGACCGCTGACCCGGCAGGACCCGATCCGCACGAACCGACTTCGAAATCAGGAGAAGCACCGATGAGCACCCCCACCGTGAAAGCCGAGAAGAACACAACCGACACCGGCGACGACACCGCCACGCCCGCAACCGGATCGGCGACACGCGGCTCCGCGAACGACGAGAAGGGCTCCGACCGGCCCACGGCAGGCGGGGACTCGTTGCTGGCCCGTGCCTCAGGGGTGAAACTCGGCCTGAAGCAGGTCGTCGTCGGTGTGGTGGTCCTCGGTATGGCCGTCGCGATCGGCATCCTCGGGTTCGTCGTCGCGGACAAGTCGGACACCATCAGCGCCATGCAGAGCGAGACCGCCGCCGCGACCACCGCCGAACAGCGCGCTCTCGACTACGCCACCGGTGCAGCCGACATGAATTACAAGGATCTCGGCGCCTGGAACTCCCGGCTGACGGCCAACACGTCGCCGGAACTCACCGCGAAGCTCACCGAGGCATCGACCTCGATGGAACAGGTCATCGTCCCGCTCCAGTGGACCTCCACCGCGCAACCGATCGCTGCCAGCGTCAAGTCCCACGAGGGCGGCGTGTACGTGGTCTCCGCATTCGTGAGCGTGATGACGAAGAACGCCCAGGCACCCGACGGCGTGCAGTCCACGGCGAGTTACACCGTGACCATGGACAGCTCGAAGGACTGGCTGATCACCGACGTGGGCGGCATCGACGGCGCCGTCGCACCCAAGTGACCGGCCGCGACGAGTTCCACCGAGATCAGACCAACAGGAGGACGAGATGGGTGTAGAGGTCAGTGTCGAGGGACTCACCAAGTCGTTTGGCTCGCAGAATATTTGGCGTGATGTCTCCCTGACGCTCCCAGCGGGTGAGGTGTCTGCGCTGCTGGGTCCGTCGGGTACCGGTAAGTCGGTGTTCTTGAAGACGTTGATCGGGTTGCTGCATCCCGAGCAGGGGTCGGTGATCATCGATG